>NZ_JAKUEH010000018.1:0-65496 GCF_022662815.1 Bacillus cereus group sp. BfR-BA-01492 | reverse complement strand
TATCTTGAAATTCTTGTGCGTTTCTCTTCATATCTCTTACAGCTTGTTCTAGATTCTCTACAACTACATGGATTTCTCCGCCTCCTAATAACTTCCCTGGAGAATCATAAACTCTTTCATTTTTATCTACATTTAACAAATACTCATTTGATAAAAAACCATCCTTTCCAAAATGGAAGTTCCGATCTGTTTGATAATGATAGCCTGGGCCACTTATCGAATTAACAAATTGGAATACACCCTTCGCCACTTTTCCTTTTAACGTTATCTTTTCCGGCTCCTCTTTTGAAAGTGGTGGTGTGACCGCATATGTAGATCCTATATGACTTTCATATGCACCAAACGGGCCGTAACCAATCGAATCCTTTCCATGAACAATACTCACAATTCTATTATTAAACTCACCATTATCCGCTTTTTCTTGTAAATGAGGTGGTAACAAATGTTTTGCACTTGGTGCATTCCATGACAAACATCTTACACTCTCATCAAACGCTGCAACATACTCGGCTAAAGCACCACCTAAAGAATGACCTGTAACATATACTTCTACATTTTTGTCCTTATAGTATTCGTTGACTTTTTCCATTACTTTTTCAGCTTGTTCAAATTGATTATGATATTCCCATTGTCCGTTCTCTTCGTTCCAGTATCGTCTTGGATCTTCTCCTCTTTCTCCTGTCTTTGGAGCTGGCGCTGGGTCATGAACACCGTCTCTTTTAATAAAAAACTTACCATCTGTTAAAGCATCCTTCATCCCTTCTCCAGGTTTTAAAGAATCCTTTTCTAAAATTTTATCTCCTTCTGTACCACGAAAAGCTACCATAACTTGCTTTTTCCCGTTCACGTCTCGTTCAAAAACCACTGCATCCATTCCTGTTTGTTTGTCATGAAATTTTTCTCCTATTTTCCACGTTTGCAATGTTTCTTTATCTTTATTTTTCACTGTAATTTCTGTTCCTAGCTCTTCATCTGTCATATATGCACCTTGAGCCATTCGATAAAAACTTATATCTAATACTTGTTCCGCTCCTTTATTGTCCAAAGTATTCCCCTCCCAGATAATTTGGTATATTCTTAATAGTAGAATAACATTTACGGAGGATGTATATGGGAGTAAAAATCCAGAAATGTATCTTTTTAGCTATTTTTTTCCTTGTAACCATAATGATCGGAGGGTGTAACATGGGGCCAAATGATAAAGAGCAACAAATAGTAGAAAAAGCGTCAGAAGTGACTATTAATTATTTTAAAGAAAAAGAAAATTTAGAAGTGACTATTACAAATCATCGATTTCCTTCTAATGATATCGAAACAGTTTTTATAACTGGTCATATTAAAAATGATAAAAATAAGAAATTCACAGCTTCAATAGATTATAACGCTCATTATAGTATCGGTTCTATCTCAACCACTAATTTCAACTTAAAACATTGAAAAGACAGCCTTAATTAAGTCTTTCTCTAAGTAAGTATTAACAATAGAGAATGATTTAGAATTAAAATACTAGACTTTCGGACACCTAATAGTAAGGGTGTCTTTTTTTATGAAACAAACATAATTTCTACTATTTTCGTTCGTTTCAGATGCTAGTTACCTTCTGTAGTGGGAGCGTAATAGACTTATTCTTACTTAACTCTTAAATTTTTTAATAATTAACGTCTTTATCAGAAAAGCCGTGCTGGTCATGCTCGTTACGCTGGAAATTATAATTGTGTTCTTCTAGTGAACGAGCATACTTTCAAATTATTTCCTCTTTATGCCCTAATAATTCAGCAACTTCGCGGGTTTAATAAACATTTTATATCAGAAGTAATTTTATTTTTTAATTAAACTATTCAAATAGACTAAAAAGGGAAAATAGACAATAAATCCCCTTACAATAGACCCGACAAGTCTATTATAAGGGGATTTGCTTTCTGAATTAAAACTTTACTTTATAATTAAATGGCTCAGGGTTTAGCTCATAATTTTCACTTGAACCTTCTAATACTAATTGGAGTTCTCCTTGTTTGGTAGGAAGCTTAGGAAAAGCTAGAACTGCATCAGCTGCAACACCCGGCATCAGATCACTAGGAATTTTAGGATAGTTCGCTTCGTAGTTATCTTGTATTTCTAGCTGTTGCCCGTTTACAATCAATTTAGATTTGAATTCATAAAAATCAAACTTAGCATTCGCTTCATTTTTCACATTAAAATATACTCTTGTCTCATTGTCAGCAAGTTCCACTTTTTTAATGGTAACTTTATAACCGTTATGATTTTGTTCTTGATTCACTTCAATCGTTTTCTTCGCTGGAGCAAAAGCTGTAGCATAATCTGTTTTTTCAATAGAAGATGCAACAATAGTAGGTCCTTTTACTTTACCACCAAAAGCATTTTCTCCTTCAAATGCATCCTTGACAGTACCTTTCACATGAATAAAATCGTCACGTTTCACATCTAATTTTGAATCATTAATCGTAATAATAGTATTCTTACTCTGCTCTTTATCAGCCCACGCTTGAATATACGTACCATCCTTATCTCTTTCAGGATTCACAAAAATTTTAGCATAGAAATCTACTTTTTTCCCTTTATATTCTTTAGGATTTGAATACATTTTTTCAAACTCTTCTTCAGATAATACTTTTGTAGATTCAGTAGCTTGTTCGCTTTTATTTTTTGATGCTGATTCTTTAGATGCAGTATCCTTTGAGCATGCACCACTAAAAATAACAGCCCCACAGAGCAAAGATAATAAAACTTTTTTCACAACATTTCCTCCAGTCATTCTTTTGTTACATCACAAAAATATTATATCAGATTATTCAATTTTAAAATTATATTTAGTACTACATTTTAAATATATATTATTTATTTAGAATCAAAAACATTATAATAGACCTATAATTTATCATAAAACTAAATAAGCGTTGAGTAAGGGGGGTTCCTTATCCAACGCTTTCTATTTTACTTCTACACTCACTGCTTACATCCACAATATATAAAAGTAACTGCTAAATCACACATAAAAGCGCTTTTTATCAATAGTTCACTTTATTTCGACATCACATCTTCCGCTCAAAATACACATGAAGACGGTACTCGCAAATCTCCTTCGTCCATTCAAATAAAAGATTCTCATCTTCTTTTTGAATATCCATGTTTAACGAAAAGACATTTTCATTAAATGATAACAATCCTTTTGAACTCCCGCTCCATTTCGTCATCGGCATTGATGCAATTAACTTACTAACTTTTTCTTCATCATATTCCCACATACGCTGCGCTTGTTTATCACTAAAATCAATACGCTTGCGATATTCTTTCTCCATTAAGTAATGATGGAAAAATGGTGCAACTTCTTTTGGCGATATCGGATGGTACCATTTCTCTTTTCCACGTTGTAACATCGTTGACAATAACAACATTTTATAACTTTTAGCCATTCCTGTTTTCTCTACTTCTTGTAACCACGCTTCATAACGTATAAACACTTCTTTTTCTTGCGCTGTTAATTCATTAGCCCACGCTAAAAAGCCAACATAAGATTTAAATTCTTGGCGATACTCTTTACTCTCTTCTGTACCAAGCTTATGCAATTCTAAATATGTTGGTCTACGCCCTAATTCCATTTTTACCGTTTGATAACTATGTAATAACTTTTCTTTTCGCGGCATTCTCTTTTTGACAAGTTCATCTAATAGCTGTTTTGCTTCTAGCTCAAACTCTATGACACAACCCTCTGGCAAAATAGGTTGAGTTCCACCCTTTTTCGCTAATCCTTCTACACGAAGCATCTGCATTTTCACATCCGCATTTCGATAATTAGCAATTAGATCGATAACCACACAATGCTCTTTTTGTTCATGCAATCGTAATCCACGTCCAATTTGCTGTGTGAAAATTGTTAACGATTCTGTTGGACGTACAAATAGTAATGTATCAACAGACGGAATGTCTACACCTTCATTAAACAAATCAACCGTGAAAATTGCATCTAGCGTGTTACGGTCCAGCCTCTTAATCGCATCTTCTCTTGAAATATCCTTCGTTTCAGAGTGAAGCGAAATAGTATTGTAACCGTTTTGATTAAAATATGTAGATAGAAAGACTGCTTGCCTAATGCTAGAACAAAACACAATTGTTCTCGTTTTCTTATACTTCTTCCATACTTCTAAAATCTTGTCAGCTAACTCTTCTTTTAACTGTACCTCAGCTAACTCTTCACGATCATACTTATTTCCAAGCCAGCGCACTTGTGAATAGTCCGTATCATCATACACACCATAATAGTGAAACGGAGATAACCAGCCACGCTGAATCGCTTCCATAAAATCAATGCGATACGCAACGTTTCCATCACAAATTGAATAAATATCACGGAAATCATTACGATCTGGCGTAGCTGTTATCCCGAGTAAAAAGTTTGGATTAAAATAATCTAGCACCTTTTGATAGCTATTTGCTGCCGCATGGTGGAATTCATCCACAATAATGAGATCAAAATCATCTGGAGAAAAGTTTTCTAAATGACGCTTTCTACTCAATGTTTGAATAGACGCAAAAACAACATCCTTCTCTCCTTCTTTTCTCTTACCATTATAAATTCCTGTTGTCTTATCACGTATCACACGTTGAAAAGATTGCTCTGCTTGGTTCAATATTTCTTCTAAATGTGCAACAAATAGCACTCTTTTAAAACGTTTAGCAAAAAAAGCAGCTAAATACGTTTTTCCAAGCCCTGTTGCCATAACAACCATCGCTTTGTTATACCCCTCTTCAAGCGTATTTTCTAATTGCTCTAAAGCAGGAACTTGCGCAAAACGTGGTGCAATTTTCGTTTCATATGGCGCAGTTGGCTCGACCTCGATTTGTGCCCCTGATTTTATCTCATATCCCTCTTGCCCAGAAGGAATCATCATCTCAATCTCTTCTTGCTTTGTCCATGTTCGAACTAAGTTAGAATGGGTTTGATGGAACTCTTCATACTCTTGGCGATATTGTTTAATTGTTTCTAAATTAATGGATTGAGTAGCCTCATTCATATGAATATGTAAAAATTGATCAATTGCTTCTGAAAAAGCTTCTTTTCCAACACTCTCTTTCACAAGCAAACTCCATTCCACACCACTTGTTAATGCTGAGCGAGACATATTAGAAGAACCAACAATCATCACTCCATCACTTTCATGCTCGAACAAATAAGCTTTCGGATGAAACGACTTCCCTGCACTCTTCCACAAACGAATCTCGATATTCGGATGGATATGATAAAGCTTTTCCAAAGCATCAGGCTGTGTAATATATAAATAATCTCCTGTACAAACCTTAATATCCACATTCTTTTCTGCTGCTTTTTGCAACGCTTCAGTTAATACTTCAACACCAGATTTCATCACAAATGACGTCAAAATATAGATCGCCTTAGCATCTTCCATATAACGCTCTAGCTTTTGAATCAAATTGTTTGTAACAAGCTGAACATTAGTCATCATGTACCTCAACTAAAAAGATTCTCTCCCTAAAACCACCGCGCTTTTCCGCTTTTTGTTTACGCACTTTCTCCACGTCCTCAAGCGTTACACCCTCATACTGCGCTAACGCATTTACAAGCTCTAATAAATCCGCTAACTCCTCTACTTTATGCTCTTTACTCGCAGCCTCCACATACTCCGCTAACTCTTCTTGCGTTTTTTTACACACTTCTTTTATGTATTCTTGTTCATCAAGTATTCTTGTTGTGAATGTTTTTCCATTATTTTCGATAATTTCTGGGATGCGATCGCGTACTAGTTTGTTGTAGATTGGCATTTGAATTCCTCCAAGTTACTTTTCTTTCATTATAACATGGTACTAATTCTTTAATTGTAGAAAGGTCTCCTAGAAAACCTTTCTACTCATTAAAATATTGAGGAAATTCCCTTCTAATCAATTCTCATACCATTTAAATTCAAATTAAACATTCCCATCTTTAATATAAGAATAAAGCTTACTATCTACAGCATGTTCCATGATCATATTCATTGTCACAACAGGTTTCTGATCCGCCATTTCTGTTTGCTGTACACTCTTTTTATCAGGAACCGCCTTCCCTAAATAGTAGAAATCACTACCTTCATCATCATCTTTTTTTACAAAGATATGGATATCAATATTGTTTTCTTCCGCCTGGATAATTGTTTGAACTTCTTTCGTTTCCAACTTTCTATTACTCCTAGTATACCATTTCAGAACTTCTTGATTTAAGAATTCATCGCCATAATTCACACTAGCATCTACCTTATCATTTTTATGGTATGTAATAAATATTGGACAAGTATTATGTTTAGTCTTATAACCATACATAGTCGAATGCTCATCAGTATCCCAATTCAATAATTTACAAACATCCTTCCTTGAATATTTTTCATATAACGTAAGTGGTTTATCACATTGATAGGATTTATTCTTCTCTTTTCCACATCGGATCATATCAAGGATCATATCCTTAAAATACTTATTCCTTTTTAAACTTTCACAAATTAAGTTATTAAACATATAATCTTTATTCTGCGAGCACACAACAATAGGTTTGTCTCCATATTTTTTCTTGTCATTCCCTACAAAAAATGACAAATCAAAAATACGCTGAACGGAAGCTAATGTATCCTCATCAATTTGACAATTTGATTCAATTAAATAGCGGAGGTATTCATCATGATTCACTTTGTCTTGATGTAGCAATAAATCTAATAGAAGAAGTTCATGTTTCCGTTTACCATTTAATACTTCTAATGAAAGCATTGTTAAAATTTTATTCTCATAATCCGTTAGTGTTGGGATCTCCTCTTTCATTTTTAGCAAAAATTGATAGTAATTAGAGTATCCACTTCCTTTTACAAGCACCATCGGATCAAGGGAATGATTTGATATGAAATCGTATAAATAAGGAACTCTACCTATCCTATTTTTCAATTCCCAATAAGCTTCCTTCAAGATTTTCATCGATGTTAAATTACTACTATTAATTGCTTTAAAAATTTGTTTTTTCGCTATTGCTTCAAAATTAACTGTTGAAACTCCTTTAATATAACTTGTATCATTTGTACGTCTACGTATATTATCTTTGTTTTGTGACCGTTCCCCCGAAAGCGCAATTGGGATTAAGTAATTATTTTTATAATTCCCAATAAAATCAATAATCGTTACAAACTCTTTTGAATCATGTTTACGAAGTCCTCGACCAAGCTGTTGGATAAATACAATACTCGATTGCGTTTGTCTTAGCATAACAACCTGATTAATGCTTGGGATATCAATACCTTCATTAAAAATGTCTACCGTTAAAATATAATCAAGATCACCATTTTCCAATTCATTTACACGAAGCTCTCTTTCTTTTTGAGAATGATCACCTGTTAAAGCCACTGTGCGAAAACCTTTTTCATTTAATACCTGAGATAATTTCTCCGCTTCCTCTTTCCGACTACAAAACATTAATCCTGTTACTTTTTCACCAGAAAAGCCATAGTATTGAACTTTTTCAATTATATGATTTACACGTTCCTCAGTAACGAGCTTAGACAAAACTACAGCATCATCTATTATTTCTCCATTATAATCAAAATCTGTCACACCAAAGTAATGAAACGGACATAACATATCTTCTTCAAGGGCTTCTTGCAAACGAATTTCATATGCAACATTGTAGTCGAATAACTCATAAATATTAAAGTTATCCGTTCGTTCTGGTGTAGCTGTCATCCCCATTAAAAATTTAGGTTTAAAATAATCAATTACGTTTTGATAAGATTTCGCCCCAGCTTTATGAACTTCATCTATTAAGATGTAATCAAATGCTTCTGGAGTAAATTGAGATAAATTCTCCTTTTTTGAAATGGTCTGAATAGTAGCGAATAAATACTTTGCATCAATTTGTTTAGTTGAACCTGATAAAATACCAAAATCTTCTTCAATCCCACCAAGAACTTTTTGAAAGTCTAATTTTGCTTTATGTAATATTTGTTCCCGATGCACAATAAATAGCATTCGTTTAGGCGCAAAACGCCTTACATCAAACGCTGAAAGATATGTTTTTCCCGTTCCTGTTGCAGAAATAATTAAACCTTTTTCTTTTCCTGCCTCTCTAACAGCTTGTATTTCTTGTAGTGCTGCCTGCTGCATTTTGTTTGGAACAATTTTTAAAGCATCTTCAATCGAATTTTTATAATCACTCCGTAATTCTATAACTTGATTCGCTACTTGATTATCAACTTTTTTATAATTCTTTTCATAATGATTAATCCACTCTTCAGTCAATACTTGAGCATCTTTCCACACTTCTTCAAATTGATTTTTAAAATGATGAACAATTTCTCCATTCTCATACGATGTTAGCTTTACATTCCACTCATAATTCATTTTTAACGCATGTGCCGTTAAGTTAGAACTTCCGACAATCAATGAGTAATAATTATTATGATTAAATATATACCCCTTTGAATGAAAACCTTCTAAATTTGTTAATCTTACTTCTACATTTTTTATTTTCATTAGTTCTCTAAATATTTTTGGTTGATTAAAATTTAAAAATGTTGATGTTAATATACATCCTTTAATCCCTTTTTTCTTAAGATCCAGAAGATGAGATTTCAAGGTAGCCAGGCCACTTTCGGTAATAAAAGCAACTGAAAAAATAAAAGAACTACAATTTTCAAGTTCCTCTAACAATGAATTTAAAACGTTTACATTATTTTTCATGTCATTTATCAGCAATAGTGGTTTATATTTACCAGATCGGTTATATTTTTGATCAATAAACCCTTTATATAAAGAACCCTCTAAATTTTCAATGAAATTTTCCATATTTTCACCACTTATGACAATTTTTTACACTAATTATATTACTCTCTATTTTAAAATATAATATGGTATGGAATTAAAAAACTCTTCTCATATACTGATTATAAAAAATAAAAAGGGGTCCAAAAAGTTAAATTCCATTGACTTTTTGCCCCCTTTATACTTATTAACAAAATTAATTCAGTAAAGATACATTTGATAATTTTTCAATAGTTGGAATATCGGCAGGCGCCCAATCCAAAGATGCAAGTTCATTTGGAGGTAACCATTTTATCTCTACATGCTCAGTTAAAACAGGACTTCCTTCAATAAGCTCACAATAAAAAGTCTTTAAATGAACAATACCAAAATCATATTCATACGCCGTATAATCGATTTGTTCACCAATCTGTACTTTACAAT
The DNA here is from genome assembly GCF_022662815.1 of Bacillus cereus group sp. BfR-BA-01492. NCBI lineage: Bacteria > Bacillati > Bacillota > Bacilli > Caryophanales > Bacillaceae > Bacillus > Bacillus cereus group sp. BfR-BA-01492. The sequence continues at coordinate 56,268 of NZ_JAKUEH010000018.1, read as the reverse complement.
GCATTTCTTCACTAATTTCGCGTTGTAATGCTTCTTGAGGCGACTCTCCTTCTTCTATTTTCCCACCAGGAAACTCCCACTTTAAAGGTAGAGATTTAGCTGGACCGCGTTGCGCACATAAGATTTTTCCATTTTCAACAATTACGGCTCCAACAACATAAATATTCTTTTTCATTTCGTCCTCCCTAACTTAACAGTAATTCTGTCATACATATTTTTCTGATTCAATAAAATACAAAAGATTTCTTCCATATTTTTTACAATTAATGTATTTTTAATCTATTAAATCAAATCTATGAAGATAGTATTGTCTCCCTATATAGCAAGTGAGATTTTCATACCTCTTATTAAGAGTAATAATTAACAATAACTATAAAATGAAAGCACATAAAAAAATATGCAAAAATAATCACACCAAAAACTCGTCATCCTTATTAAATCGTACTCTGCTATATCGAGCAAATCACTATATTAATAATACCAGAAATTAATTATATCAAACATCTAAAGGAAAACGAAGATCTAACAATTACAGAAAGTCCTCAAATTTTAAAATATAATCGTCTGGCTATTCTAGAAGACAAAAAAATGTCTCTTAAAGAGCAAAATGAAAAGAGATAAAATATAATTAATCTATACTCTTACAACTTACAGAGGCATCTTTATCCATTCATTATGGGTACCTTATCATCAATAGCTTCTTCATTACTTCCGCAAAATATTGCCAAGGATTGGAAAACTAGGCTAGTAAAGTATCACTTTTTCACAAGATGATTAAAACACCGCTTTTTTCAAGAATAAGCATACCAAAATTCGTATGTTTTCATTTTTCAACAAAACTACAAAGAAAATCAACTTTCTCCATGTTTTTTAGGCATTTAAAGAAACTTTTAGAACAAACTCTTTATAATTCAAATTGAATTAAGCCGTCCCCTCTCGAAGTGCCTTTCCAAAAGAGGACCCACTATAACTACGTGCATGAATATATAGCCGTTCAGACGCTCTTGTCATGCCTACATACAATAATTTTCGTAATTGCATATCAGTTTTCTCTGTTTCTTTAGTTTCAAATTTATCAACATCAACCAAAAATACAATTGGTGCTTCAAGACCTTTTGAAGAATGATATGTAGTGATGATGAGACGACCTTCTTTAATATCTTTTGTAACCTCTGCTTGCTGGCGTATTTTATGATCTAATTGCTCTTTTAATTTGTTACATTCTTTTCGTCCGCGGCACAAAATTAGAATATCCTCTGGTTTATATTTATCTTTATAAATAAGTGTATAAATTTTATCATTAACTTCTTGATATGAACCCTCAATAAAGTTAACCCCATCTTTTATTTCATTCTCAAATGATAATTCATTCATAGGGCAATAAAATTTGTTTACTTCTTCCTCTAATTTCTTTTCTTGCTTTAAAAAATTAAGGGCTAAATGAATATGCTGACTACCAGAGCGGTATGATTTTTTTAACAATGTACTTCTTCCTCGCATATCAATCCCCAAACTTCTCCAACTATGATCTGTACTATTATAGATACTTTGTAGCCTATCTCCTGCTAGGAAAAGGTTTATTCCGGTCACCGTTTCTTTTTTATTATTAATATAAGTGTATTCTTTACATGATTTGACACATAATCGGATCCAATCGTCTAGAAAATCCTGATACTCATCGACTAAAATGGCATCATATGTTGAGTATGCTCGTTGGATTGCAATTTTAGGCAATTCATCATTCCACCACTCTTGCTTCACATTTTTAGGCACACTTATACTTGCTATATCTAATGCAAATTTATGGAATGTACTAACCTCAATATTCTCTAAGTGAATATCAGAAGAAAGTTCTTCAGCTAATAAATCTAACTTATTTTCAATCTTCGCCTTTAATGATTTATTATATGTTAAAATTTTCACTTTCCACTCTGGATGTTCACGTACCAAATGGATAGCGCGTGCAAGTAGTAAAACTGTTTTCCCACTTCCTGGGACTCCAGTTACCATGTAGTGTCCATATGGTACGCGCTTTGCAAAACGCTCCTGCTCAACATCTAGTGCTGTAATTAAATCTTTTGTACTTGCTTGACTTGTAATTTTTGTGCTATTAACTTTAATTTCTGGAAATAATAACGTTCGTATTGCAATCATTTCCTCTTCCTCTAATAAACATAATTCATTCCCAAAAAGATGATCTATACTTAGCCTGCTCAACACATCTGATGAAATGTAGTTCGATGGTGGCTGATTGAATATTTGATCTAATCGATACTCTTCAATATCATTAGAATGTAGATTGGGAAATATAACATTAGCATACATTTTAAATTTTAATTCTGACTGCTCATTTTTTAAAGTCTCATCCAATCTAAATAATCTTTGTGCAGCATTATAATAACCATTTGTTTTACAAAGTGGATTATCTACTTTTTTCCCATCTGCTAAATCTATTTTTCTTCGATTCGCTCTCTGAATATACGAAATATCCCAATCCTTTACTTCTAATATCATTACTCCTTTTTGTGAATCGATTAAAATAAAATCTGGCTCTAAGTGCCTAATTCTGGGTTGAATATATAGATATGCTTCTCTCTCAACACTTTTATATAAAGATCGAATTTTTTCAAGCACCCTTCTTTCACCCGTAGTTAAACTAGGTTGATCATTCGGTATGACATATACCCCCACAGCAATCCCCACTTTCCCATATTATATATTTTTTCATACACAATTAAGTTTCATATACTTTTATTCTCAATTATAGTAACATATATATTTATATTTATATATTGTTACATAACGCCGCAAGAATATATTTTCTCTACTTGCTCCACTCTCATAAAAATAGCCTCATATTTGCGTTCGATTTCCACTTGCTTCATAGACTCATGATATCTTTTTCATTTCTCATCAGATTTAAGAAATATGTCCTTAAAATCAAGTAAAGACTTCGTTTCCAGAACTATTTTTTGCTTTAGAATTCGACATTGTAGCAGTTCTTCATTTAGTTTTATACCTTTTTGATTTTTCTAAATCGTGTTCATTCTTGTTAATGCCGCTTTTTGCACTTTCATTCCCTCAACAGTATGACCTAATCCATGTTGTTTAAAGTTTCTTAATGAGTTGCAACTATTTTTTGATAATAAGAAGAAATATTCGTACACACAATTTCATATTTTTTATTTGTATTCTTCATTAAATTCTTTTATATCTCCTTTTTTTAAGGTTTTTGTATTCCTCTTTTTACCTTTTGAAGCATGATTTATATAGTCATACATAATGTATGTGTGAACTGCCCCCAAAATCATAGACACTAAAAAGTACCATAATGCGGGATTTTTGCGCCTAAAACAAAAACTTAGCATAAAAAAGCGAATAAACACCTCATTTTCGTTTCTCACGTTTTTCTTCAAGTTCTTTTTGCAATTGTACCTATATCGTTGTATTTTAGTTATTTGTGATTCAAATTCAGCTTGTTTCTTTTTTCTTGTCGACGCTTTTTATTTCGTTCTAAAATTTCATTCACTTCTTTTTCAATCGTAGCTAACTCATCATCAGTCATCATTTTCACACTCCTGTTTTGTATATAATCAGGAATCGAAAAATAATCGACCATTTCGACAATAATTCATCTTGTTTACTATAATTCTCTAATCATAAAAATCCCCCTACCTTAACAATTGTTTCTCCACTCCATCATTGTTTTTTGAAAGCTATGTTAGGCTAGGGGAATTTGAAACTGTTGTTATAAAAGATTTTTCATAACATATAGGGTATTTCCATTTAACTGTACTCTTTTTCTTTCGCTTTCATTCACATTATATAAAACGGTATATACGATGAACGGAACTACTATTCAACAGAAGGTTTGACTATGGGAACATGAGATTTTACTTTTGAGTATTTATACAAAACTCTCTAAGAGATACGAAATATATCCATAAATCCTCATGTTTGTTTAATGATCATTATCATTTTTTAATTCCGTATATAATAATCCATAAATATATAGGTGATATTTGGATATTTTTTCATAAGTATGTGAGTAACCTTTTCTAAGATACTTTGAGCTTCTTCAATCTTAACTCTTCTTTGACGTGCTTTTTCTAAAAAACGCACTATTATTCTGTCAGGTTTGATCCACTTGTCATCCCCTGCTAACATATAAAAATAAACTAATAATATACACCTTTTTTGATCCGTTATACTTTTAATTTCTTTCTCTAAGCTTTCATTGCTTCTGTTTTTAATATATCATTTATTGGAGAATCTCTTAAATCAAAGATTTCGTTTTACTTTTCATTCCTCATACACTAGGTTGTAGTGTACTTGACGATTTTCCTTCGCTTTTGTACATTTCTCTTTGAATGGACACCTGAACAATCTTCACATTCATATATTTTAAAGTCTCTTGTATAACCGTAGGAATCGGTACGTTGTGAATATTATTTAAATGTCACTTTTTGGTTATTTGACCACATATAATAGTCATCGTGTTCCTTATAGTCCTAGTTACTTGCGTGTAGAGTACAAACGTTGCTTGATGAGATTCATATTTTTGAGGCAAAGGAAATAGTCTTCTTTCAATTTTGTATGGATATTTCGTTTCTCTTGATGCATTTTCTTTTTTTGTTTCCTTATCTTGTTCCATTTATATTCCCGCTAGTATCTACTCATCCCCTCAATTGCTTCTTTTATTTGCTAGAATGTATGCTAGATATTCTGTTGAAGCTTTTCTTCATAGCTTTCATACTGATCACACATCTTTTTAGAGCAATAGTATATCCAAAGCCTAGGAGTTACTTGCGTGTATCTTGAAGTTTTTGTATCAAAACCAAAAAGCACCATCCTTCCTTGTAATTGTATAGAAAGAATAGCGTTTTTTCACTTTAATGGGGAATTTGTTTTCTTAGCTTGATAACGATATGTACACTTTCCTATTAGAAATCACTCCAATAATGTCCTTATAAAACACTCCTTCATCATTAAAAAAATGTAAACTCTCATATCCTTCATCTAAAATCTTTTTCCCTGCATTCCTAATCTTGTGCTATTCATATTTTCTGTTTGATATTCTTCCTTAAAAAAAGGTCTAGTATATAAGAATTCACTAGGCTGAAACATATACCCACTACTACTGATTTTATCCCATAAATTACTAACCCTAAAGCTAACACGATAAAATTTATGTAGCGAATGCCTCGAGCAATACTAAATTCAGGATATTTTTTGTTTATAGCCAATGCAATAACATCCATTCCAACAGTAGAAGCATTTGATGAAATACAATAGTAGTAACCAAATGCAATAAACAAACTTGCTAGTAAAAAATCGACCACTAGATTAAATTGAATATCCCACTGTAACAAATAAAAAAGTGTAAAAAATATATTGAAACAAATACTGCTAATAATGGATTTCAAAAAATTTTCTCTCCCTAAAAATATCCAACAAAAAACTAAAAGTAGTACGGTGACTCCTATCGTCAAATAGAAAATTCGAATACTTGTTACCTTTTCTAATATCATCGAAATACTAGTAACACCACCATTAATAATCCCATTTGGCTTCATCCATTTCGCGTAAGCTAGCCCTAGAAAAATATTGCCTAAAATAATTTTCCCCAGTGTTTCTAATTCAGCAAATAAAACTTTCTTCTTAATGATTTCTATCTTCATCTCATCTCTTCTCTCTATTGGTTCTGGTGCAAATATATGAAGTATAACGTAGAGAATAATAGATTCCTAACAGACTCTTATTTTATGCTACAAGCTCAAACACTCAGTAGATGTACTCTTTCTAATTTTGTCCCTTTTTCATCATATACATCGCTTCCACATCACTCAATATATGCTCGGTCATAAATCGCAAAATAGTAAACTACGACTGTAATCCATTTCATATTCAAGCCTTCTCTAAGTATCAATACAATGTTGTTTTGTTGAATCTGTTATTTCAGTAATTTCTTGCATTAGAATAGTCTTTAATACATTTTGATTACTATCTCCACTTTGCAATACCTTCAAGCACTCGTCAAGCTGCGGACGGTGCTCTCTTGCTCCTGTCAATTTCCCTTTATACATTTTTGTAAGACATCTAATCGCATATCTAAATTTTACTCTTCTGTATTAACACGAGCATAATCAAAAATCAATATTTCCATCTTCTTTAGGCTGATTGCACCTTAATTCTAGCACCAAAAACGGTTCCTGTTGTTAAAAATGAAACTTTGTTTTTTAGAATGAGATTGGGTACCAAGAAAACAGAAACATATGTAAACGCTTTTGCAACAGTCCATAAACGACAATTTTTATCATTTCATATAACCGCTATTTTTTGATGCGATCACTTGGGAGCTTGCTGATGGGGCATTACACAAATCGTCATGAGCAGCTAACGCTTTCTATTACGATTGGCCAGCATTGATTTCTATTCAAGCTTTCAGTATGTAACACTTGTTGCTGGACAGTTGATTGCACTAGATGTTCAAAGCATCCTCCAACAAATACTCAGCGAACCAGATATGAACTCTTGGGACTGGTGTATTCCTTTTTTCATCGACCCAGTTTTCAAAAACGGATTCTAAACGCTGTGAAAGCGCTGGAACGATTCGAACTTTACTGAAACATCCTAAAGTCGGGCTAACGCTCGGTGGAACTGTTACTTTCTATACTTACACGATGTTATTTGCAGAAGTTCATGGTGAACATTGTCGATTTTCCTAAGGAAGTTGTTAGCTGGATTAACTTTATCGCCTGATTGGTTTCCGTCGTACTTCAACTGCTCGCTAGTATGTTATCCGACCGAATTGGACGACGCCTGCTATTGATGGGGTTTTGTTGACGGTATCACGGTTCTTAATTATGAAGCAAACAACATACTCTATCGTCACTCTTCTACTTCTATGTAGCTGGTTGTATCGCTATCAGCTTCATCACGTATTGGCCTTCGAAAGTCTTTCATATCGAGACTGAGGTAGCAAATATACAAAATATCCGTCCATCTCGTTTAAAGCAATCTTAACGATTATAATATCTATTTTAAAATAAAGATTCATCCTAAAAATCCCCTTAATAAATAAACTGCACCCCAATTATTAGCTATATCTAACAATTGAAGTGCAGTTCAAATAATCACTCTTTTGTTATATCAATTAAAAATGATCAGCATGCGAGTACTGTATGATTTCTTCTTTTTGCAGAGCATGTTGTGTATCACCTTCGTTATTCCACCCAATCGCTAAAGCCATTACCAATCCTAACGTTGCGAATACAAATTTTTTCATCATTTTAATGCTCCTTTACTAAATATTTGTTGTTTCGCTTCGTAACATACATTGAAGTAATCACTAACTTTTTCATGATTATGTAATTTACGAAACGCAACAGCTAACAACTCTCCATATTCTTCAACAAACTCCCATAACCCTTGTTTTTTGAAATAAGAAATGCTTTTTTTCACTTCTTCTTCAACTAGTTCAATAGGTTTGTTTTCATTTAATAAACGTAAAATATTGAAATGATATACATACTCTTCATTTCCTATTTCATCACAAACTTTCAAACCTTTTTCAATCAGTTCTTGTGCAATATTTATTTCTTGTAGCTTATAATGTTCACGCGCTTGTAAGAACAATGCTTTAAAATGATTTGGATTTTTTTCTGTAACTTCAGATAAATGACGAATCGCTAATAGAGATAAGTTTTGCATTGCATATAATAATCCTAAATTATGTCTAACTACTAAAATTAGTTTTTCTTCATTCTGTTTTTGTAAAATGTCAATGGATCGATTCAAATGTTCTTCAGCTTGTTCGAATTGTTTTAAAAATATACAAGCAGTTCCTAATGTATTTTCACAAGATGCCACTTTCACTTCATATCCAGCATGTTTTGCAAAAATTTCTTTTGCTTTATTCGCATATTCAATCGATGTTAACATTTTAGAAGTATGATGTAATACAGCGAGTTTTTGGTTGAATTCAGCATGTTCTAACTCATCAGAAATATATTCTAATAAACTTTCAGCTTCTTCATATTGTCTGCTAGCTTCATTATAATCACTAAACATTAAAGCATGCTCAGCTTTGAAAGAGTGATAGTAATAAGCTGTAAGTTTATCGGTTGTTTCATCAATAGAACCAATGACATCGAAACTATCTTTCCTAATACTTAATCTGTCAGTCAGTAGTTTGTATTTAAAATCTAGTAAAGAATGGTATAATAATACATTCTGATTTTGTTTTTCTTCTTCTGCATGCTTAATATGTTCTATTTTCTCATCTATTTCTTTTTTTAATTGTGTTGCTTTTATTAATTGCTGCGATAACATCAATTGATACAAATCATGAAGTTGTTCCATAATTACTTCATGCGCGAAAACACCCGTGCTCATACACTACGTCCTCCTCAACCTCAACATTCTTCATTCATCTAAACATTACCACAATTATACATTTTTCATAGGAAGAATACCTTTGTTGTAAATTGATAAATAACAGATTGAATATTCCGTTATTTTAAAATGAAAGTAACATTTTTATCGCTAATTTTAATATAACACATGATTCAGTTCTTATAGTTATCGATGCTCAAACGAAACTATTCCATCCCTTCCTTTACTTCTTTTAGAAAGGGGAATCTTCTAGATTAAAATGATAAAGCTGTATTGTTTCTTACTTATACTGGGCCATAGTCATAAAAATATATGACGTTCAGTTTATCGCAATCTATAGAATCTGTATTAGAATCGCTTGAAGAAGGAATTCGAAGTTTTAGAGGAGTACTTAAACAAATTGTCATAGATAATGCAAAACAATTAGTTCTTAGTCATCCTAGAGATGACATAGCAACCTATCATCCAAAATTGTTAGAACTAATCACTCCATCCTCTACAAAAGCTTCCCTAAATAAAATTCATGCAAAGTATTCCGCAAAAAGGAAACAAACAAGTCGTCCAGCTCTTCTTCTAATTCTTCGTTTATTTCATTGCCTTCTTCATCATATAACTCAAAGTTCGCATACTTCCATAAAACGATATCAACCGTTCCTCCAAATATATCAGCGATTCCCCCATTATATCGAACACAACTCCGAATATATCGGCGATTCGACACAACATATCGACCAGTCGACAAAGTTCGCAATCTCAAAACAAAAAGCACTTGTTGCCTTTAATTGACAATCAAGTGCTTTAAGTTCATATGTTTTTAAGTAGCATAAATTTGTAAGTTTTGTAGTAACAGTATGACACCTTTTGTATATCATGACAAATACTATATTAAAACTTACGAGTTTGTACGAGTTCGCTAGTTTTTTGTCTATTCCATGTGTTTATATTCATCATCCAGTAAAATGTCATCTCACCTAAGCTCGTACTTCGTTTTCTATTCTATCATTGCACACAGTACTCCATGATGGTACAACCATCATGAGTCTTAACTTTTTAACAACCTATTTTAAATTGCAACGTCTTGATAACCTACTTCAGTTACTTTTTCATTTAACAAACGAATCCCTAGTCCATTTTCTATATCCCATGTACAATTAAATGTAATTCCAATATCCCGACCGTCAAAAATACCTGCATAGGGAACAACAATCCCATCTAAACTTATCATTTCTAATATTTCATTAGCTGTTTCAACTAATGGATAGCTTTCATTTACTTCAATATCATAACCTAGTTCCTGACGCTCTTGTTTGTAATAGTCTAATATTGATTGCAATAAACTTGGCTGTAATTCCTCCCAATTCTGCATTAATGCTTGATATGCCATATACTGCTCTTCATCAAACTCTCCATCTTCTTCACCATCTATCATCAAAGATATCTCAGATTCTTTTCCAAAAAAACGAATAATGGTATCCTTAGTCCAACCATACTCATACTCAAGTTCACCAAAAATTGGATCGTTTATAGTCATTTTAAAATCTCCTCTTTTTATTTATTAGCAAACCCTCCAGGTTTAAAAGCTCCTGCGTTTATTTCCCCTACACCACCAAGGTGTCCGAATTCACTATTTATTTTTGTTGGCACGAGTTGCATTATTTTAACATCATTTAATTCATGCCATGTTAATTTATTTTTTCTCGATATTTTTTTATATCTCTTGCACTGATTTTACCAGATTCCATCCCAAATTGACTTGCTAATTCAGGTGAACCATTAATCTGGTCAGCTAATTTTTGGTCTGATTGAACAAAATTAGCTCGTCTGGCTTTCCCTCCATAAGTTCCTTTTCCTCCAAGCATATAGTTGATTTCAACTTGTGCCTTTGCTGTTGGTGAAAAGTCAGGAACTGCATTTTTATATTGAATACCCTCAATCCCAACTTCATCTAAAATTTGTTTTAATTGACGGTCTGGTGGTGGCTTAAGTATGCACTTAGATTCACCCCGTATTCCCTCAAATTCAACCTTTGGATTCTCTAATGCAGGTGTCTGATTAAGCCTTGCCTCATAAGAACTAGCAAAATCAGTTTGTCTAAAAGCAGGTGGAACTTCAGCCTCTCTATTACCCGTACCCTTAACTCCCGAACCACCATTCCCCTTCGCAAGTTGATAAGCATCATCTTTTGCGGCTGCTCGCACTCTTGCAAAGTTTTCCGCTATTTCGCCAACAGTTGAATGTTCTATATAAGGAATTTTTATTCCCATCTACACTTTGGAGTGAAGACTACATGGTACTTACACACTCATTTTGTGTATGCCAAACTATTCGCTTTATTAGCCAAAGATTCTCACTTTCCTTCCTTATTACAGAGACTTGAACACTCTCTATTATAAAACTGAAAGTGAGTTTTTTTATAACTTCTATTTCCCACCTGTATAGCGAGGGGTTTTATGTTTCGCCTTCCTCAGCAACTGACTAAAGTTGATAATATAAAAGAAGCTGCCTCCAAAAGATCGTTTTTCACGATTTTTTGGAGACAGCTTCTTCCTTTTTACTCATATATGAACAAAAAATACTTCGTTTGTTGATTTCCTCCTGTGATGTTTTTTCTTTTAATTGAGTATACCCTATACTCAAATATCTTTCGCTAAATATCCCTCTTTATGTTGTTCAAGGTATTCTAAAAATTCCTTCTTATAAATATTTGTAGCGCAACGGATTTTTCTAACATCATTTACTCTTTCCGAAAAGACAGCCATTTCATACGTAGCCAGGCTTAATTTTCTTTCTAAAGTATTTTCTGATACACCTGTAGTTTCTATAAATTTTTTCAAATAAATAACCTTACGAACAGTACCACGTCTAGTAGTTTGAATAGTAATTTGTTTTTCCTCAAAAGAAAAACCTTTCTGTTTATTTTTTAGAAATTCCATTCCAAAGATGTATAGGCAAAGTAATATCCCATATTTCACTTGAAGGTTTGTGAATAACCATAATACAAGCATAAGTAATCCGATCTTTATGATTTTAACTGCTGCTGGTTTTAAAAATGCAATAGTATGTACTTTCTCTATACATTTAGGTATTGAAAAATCAGGCAAATATTTTGTGAATAATGATGATACTTCACTACTTTGAATTGACGGGATAAGAACAATTTTCGATTTTCTAGAGCTATTTCCAATAAGTTGTAAATGTATTTTACTATATCCAAACAAACGATAAATCCATGGTTGAGCAATTTCAACTGCTCTAATATCGTGTTTTGCAATAGATACCTCTTTTTTATTAATTAACCCATATGAGATATCAATACCAAATGTACTTCTTTGAACCTTGAAATTTTTATACGTAAAGAACGTAATAATTATCGATATACACCAAGCTATCGTAGTGATGATAAAAATAACACAAATAAAAGATAGTACTGTTTTAACAGTTCCGCTTGAAAGCAAGAGTCCTTGAATATCATTCTTAAAGTCTTGACTTAAATTTATATGTATACTATCTTCTGTAAAATCAAAGGAAAACAAGTTTTCTTGTCTCTTATTTTTTTCCGTATTTTCTCCAAGTCCTAAATACTTAATTACTTGTTGGGATGTAGTTAAGGTTAGCAGAATAGAACCCCAGAAGAGTTTAAGATTTGTTGTCGCTATTAATATATAATCTTTTAGCTTAAAGAAATTTGTATTTTGCGTTTCTTTTGCAACTTCGTTAATACGCTGGTTTAATATACTTTTTATGTAAGATAACTTTTTATTGGAAACAACTATTTGAATTGTGTCGCCACCAACTGTTTCTATATTAACATTGGATACGTTTAGTATTCTTTTCACAAACGTACGATCTATACTGATTGATTTAACCTTAGAATAATGTATATCGCTATATTCTTTACACCATACCCCTTCTCTCACAGAAAGTATATCTTCATAAAAGATAAATACATTATTTTTCCAAATTAAAAATGATTTCAATAGGATATAACTTACAAAAATTGTAAAACCATAATAAGCGAACCTCTCCCATTTCCCATTAATCCCTAATGTAGCAATAAGTGTTGTAAGTAGTGGATATAGATGATCCTTAATTTTAGTAAAGTTAATATACAATAATTCGATCGGATGATTACGCATTCTCAATTTTTGGTGCATTCATATCCTCCTTTCCGCGAAGAAACTGCTGAACCTGTTGCATAATATCATCGGCTGCTTCTTTGGAAATAAATCCAATAGTGTTGCAATCACCTGCGGTATACACTGTTAATTCATATAATTCAAACCATCTTGATATGTATGTTTGAGAAATGTTCATATGCTGAACGCGGAAGATAGGAATCCGGATCTCTTCATTGATTATTCCTTTTTTATAGATGCAAATATTTTCTTCTGTTATTTTATATGACTTATTTTTAAATAGAAGATAATTAAAAAAGATATTTTGAATATAAAGCCCCACATTTGCGAAATATCCTACTAAACAAAGCTTTTGTACAAATTTATAATCCTTTAAAATGTACTGTACCACTACAATAAATGCGGTAAATATAAGAAACTTAATGGTATCTCCTATATTCCAAATCTTTATAGTACGTTTGTCTACTTTTTGCAACTCATTAATATTCACTCATAATTCCCTCCGAAACCTAAAATTAATACATTATCAGAACTATATTATACAATTTTAAAATGGAAAGTTAATACTGTTCTCTATATTCCATAAAAGATAAGAGAACCTATTTTGAAAAAATAATAGGTTCTCTTACAATTCATTATCGAAAATTTAAGTACATTTAACCTAATACATTTCTAAACCATCACTTATTTCCAGCAAAATATCGTTCAATAAATTTTCGGAGTATCTGATATTTCTCTATTTATAATCTTAATCAACTCTTCTACAGCATCCTCTTTAGTGTATAACTCATCTTTCATTAAAGAATGTGTAATGAAAGTAAGCTGACTAATTCATTCTGTCTTCCAAGCAACCATTAGTAACCTTTCTTCTTGCTATAACATATAGATATCCCCCTTCTATAATAGAGAATATTTTTATTTCTATAAGCATCACCAGGGCTTTAGAATTCAATCTCTTCAAGTGATACGAAACGATACCATTCAAAATTATCATCACTAATAGATAATAAAAAAGATAGTTTCATTTACAATACCGAAACTATCTTTTAAATCCTTTCTTATTAAGAATCCCATTGTATACAAATACAATTCAAGTGTGTATATCTTTCTGCATACTCCAGTGCTCACTCATTTGTGAAACACAACATTGATAGCTTCCTTCAAACTGATATTCAATCAAAATTGTTAAAACTAATCACTCCATCCTCTGCAAAAGCTTCCTTACATAAACTTCATGCGAAGTATTCCGCCAAAAGGATAAAAGCAAGTCGTCCAGCTCTTCTTCTAACTTTTCGTTTATTTCATTGCCTTCTTCATCATATAACTCAAAGTTCGTATACTCCTATAAAACGATATCAACCGTTCCTCCGAATATATCAGCGATTCCCCAATTATATCGAACACAACTCCGAATATATCGGCGATTCGACACAACATATCGACCAATCGACAAAGTTCGCCACCGCACCGCACTCCAAGCAAAAAAAAAAGCACTAGGTTCCCCCAGTGCTTTTCTTGCTAAAATAAATGACATGCCACCTGATGTCCTTTTTCTATCTCTACCATTTTCGGTACTTCTTGTGCACATTTTTCTGTCGCAAATTTACATCTCGTTCTAAATTTGCAGCCAGATGGTGATTGGAGTGGGCTTGGGACTTCACCTTGCAAGATGATCCGTTCTTTGTCTACTTTTGTTGGATCTGGTTCTGGCATGGATGAGAGTAGTGCTTGTGTGTATGGATGAGCTGGTTTTGTGTATAAGTCTTCGCTATCGGCGATTTCTACGATGTTTCCTAAGTACATGACACCGATGCGGTCTGAAATGTGTCTGACCATGGATAGGTCGTGCGCAATGAATAGGTATGTGACTCCTGTTTCTTGCTGAATATCTTGTAGCATATTTACAACTTGCGCTTGGACAGAGACATCAAGTGCTGAGATTGGTTCATCGCATAGGATGAAGTCCGGTTTTACCGATAATGCTCGCGCGATGCTAATGCGCTGTCTTTGTCCACCACTAAATTCATGTGGGTAACGATATAAATGTTCTTCTTTTAAGCCAACTTTTTTGAGAAGGTCTAAAATGATTGTTTTTCTTTCTTCAGCTGTGTAGGAGCCATGAATATTCATCGGTTCGCTAATAATTTGGAACACATTCATTGTCGGATTTAAGGAAGCGTATGGATCTTGAAAGATGATTTGCATTCTCTTTCGATATTCCTTGAGTTCACTTTCTTTTAACTCCGCAATATCTTTTCCATCGAATAAAATATTACCTGAAGTTACATCGTGTAAACGGATGATGCTTCTTCCTGTCGTTGATTTCCCGCATCCAGATTCTCCTACTAATCCAAATGTTTCTCCCTTTTTTATTGTAAAGCTAAGATCATCGACAGCTTTTAAGTGCTCCGTTTTTCTACCAAAAAGTCCTTTTTTAATAGGAAAATACTTTTTTAAATTCCGAACTTCAATTAAATTTTCTTCATTCATGGGAATCACCTACTGTTTCATCGTTTAACCAGCACATAGAGCGTCTCCCTGCTCCAAGTTCAAAGTATAGCGGACGCTCTGTTTCACAAATGTCCATTGCGTGCGGGCAGCGTTCTGCAAAAGGACACCCTTTCGGCGGATGTAGTAAGTTTGGTGTGATACCTTGAATAGGCGCTAATCTCTCTTTCACTCCATTCGATATTTTTGGCAGAGAATTTAAGAGCCCTTTCGTATACGGATGATTGGGCCGCTGAAAAATATCAAGTACAGACCCTTCTTCCATAATTAGACCGCCGTACATGACAATAACACGTGTGCAGTTTTGTGCGACAATCCCTAAATCATGTGTAATGAGTAATAATGACATATTTGTTTCATCTTTTAGCTTTTTCATTAAATCTAAAATTTGTGCTTGTATCGTTACATCAAGTGCTGTAGTTGGTTCATCTGCGATCAGCAGCTCTGGATTGCAGGACATCGCCATTGCGATCATAACTCGCTGCTTCATTCCACCGCTTAGTTCATGCGGATATTGCTTCATTCTTTCTTCTGGTGAAGAAATGCCTACTTGTTTTAATAGATTGATGGCGATATGTTGCGCTTCTTTCTTTTTTACGTTTCGATGCCGCATAATCACTTCGGTCATCTGTTTTCCAATTTTTACAACTGGATTTAAAGCAGACATCGGATCTTGAGAAATGAGCGAAATTTGATTTCCTCGGATGGAACGCAGCTCTTTTTCAGACTTTAAGAGCATGTTTTCATTTTGAAAAAAAATTTCTCCTTCTTTTACTTTTCCTGGTGACGTAACAAGAGACATAATCGATTTTGCCATTACGCTCTTTCCACTTCCCGATTCGCCAACAATCCCAACAACTTCACCTTTATTTAAACGAAATGTCACTCCTCGAACAGCTTGCACTTCGCCGCTTTCTATGAAAAAAGAAGTTTTCAAACCTTTTACTTCCAACAATTTTTCTGACACGCTCTTCACTCCCCCTCATTCAAAGCTTGCCTAGTTTTCATGATGAGCTCCTTTTGGCGCCAAAGCTTTCTTTAATGCTTCACCAATTACGTTAAAACTTAATACCGTTAAAAGGATAAGAAACCCTGGGAATAGCGTTAAATACCAAGCTTCTCCAATATACCCTTGCGCGTTATTTAACATGCTGCCCCAAGAAGAATCAGGTTCTCTAATACCTAAACCTAAGAAACTTAAAGATGATTCCATTAAAATCGACGATGCGATTGTTAAAGTCGCTGAAATAATAATCGTTGATAAAATGTTCGGAATGATATGTCTAACAATAATCATCAATGATTTTTGTCCCGACACTTTCGCATATAAAACATACTCACGCTCTTTTACAGATAAAGTCTCTGCCCTTACGATACGCGCCGTGTCCATCCATGTTAGCAATCCAATAATAAGAACTAACGTTGTAATCCCTGGCTTTAAATACGCATTTAATAAAAGCATTAAAAAGAAGGAAGGAATGGACATAAGAACTTCGACAATTCTCATTAAGAAATTATCTAGCTTTCCGCCAAAATATCCGCTAACCGTTCCTACTGCTGTACCAATCGTAACTGAAACGATCATTGCTAGAAAACCAACTGCAAGAGAAATACGCCCACCATACAGCGCTCTCGTTAAGTAATCTCTTCCGTAGTCATCCGTTCCGAAAAGATGTTCTATACTCGGTTCTTTTAAGCGATCTGGAATCGACATTTTACTAGGATCATATGGTGATAAAAATGCAAAAAGAGAAACTACTGTTAAAATTCCGAGTATAATAACACCCATTGCAACAAACTTATTTTTTGTGAAACTCTGTTTTATCGTTTGAAATCTCCGGTTATTCATTCCAAATCACCCCCTCATTCGAATCCGTGGATCAACAACGCTATATAAAATATCAGCAATTAAATTCCCGAGAATTAACATAAATGATGATAATAACGTAGTTGCCATTATAATCGGATAATCAAATCTAAAAATAGCATTAACCCCTAGAGAGCCAAGACCTGGCCAAGAGAATACTGTTTCGGTGATAAAAGCTCCTCCTATTAAACTTGGAATAGATAATCCCAAAATTGTAATAATCGGTATTAAGACATTTCGCAATACATGATTGAATAACACACTTTTCTTTGAAGCCCCGTATGCATATTGAATTTGTACATAATCTTCTTCTAATTGTTGAATCGTGTTTGAGCGAATATATCTCATATAAACAGAAACATTTTGAAAAGCAAGTACAGTACAAGGTAAAATCCCATGTTTTACAATATCTAAAAGGGAATCTTGGCCAACTGTACGCATCCCCATACTCGGAAGAATACTCCATTTTAAAGAGAATAAATAAATCAATAGTAATGCAAACCAAAAGACAGGCATAGAAATGCCGACATATGAAATAAAGTTCGCAATACGATCAAATACAGAATTCTTTCTTATGCCAGTGAATAAACCTAATGGTATGGCGATGATGAATGAAACGAGTAAAGATGCCCCCATTAAACCGACTGTAGCCGGGATTCTTTCTACAATAAGGTCTAAAACCGGTCTATGACTTTGAATCGAGTACCCAAAATTTCCGGTTAAAATATTTTTAAACCATAAAAAATATTGAACATAAATTGGTTGATCGAGTCCTAAGCTTTTTCGAATACGTTCTACATCAATTGGACTCATATTCGGCGTTACAAAATTTCGAACTGGATCTCCCGGTGCTAGCTTAATTAATAAAAAAGAAATGATAGAAATAACGAATAAAAGTGGAATTGCATTCACAAGCCTTTTCGCAATTACTTTAGACACACCTTTCCCCCCTACTTTGAACAATCCAAGATAAAGAAGCTGATTTACACCAGCTTCTTTAAAGTCTCTTATTTTACTTCATAGATTTTTGATAGATCTTCAAACATTGTGACAGGAATTGCCTTTGCTTCTTTTAATCCATCAAACTTTTTATCTACTGCAATAATTGCTTTTGGATAGGCAATTGGCAGATACGGTAAATCTTCAGCAGCCGTTTCCTGGATTTTGTGGTATAGCTCTGCACGTTTTGTTTTATCAGTTTCTACCGCTGCTTCTTCCCATAACTTATCGAAATCAGCATTTTTATAACGCGCATAATTGTATTCAGCGTTACTTAAGAATAAGCTCTTATATGAATCTGGTTCAGAACCCATAATATATCCACCAAATGTAATATCGTAGTCTTTATTCTCTTTATCTAAGCTTTTTTCACTTGCCGCACTCGCATCTAATGCGTTCAGTTCAACTTCTAAGCCGACTTCTTGTAACTTCTGCTGCGTATATAGAGCTAAACTTTCCATGATTTTATTGTTATTTTCATACATAACACGAACTTTTTCTTTCTCTTTCACACCAGCTTTTGTTAATAACTCTTTCGCTTGTTTCTTATCATATTTATAATCTTTCACATCTTTTGCATAGTAAAGAGCATCTGGTGTTAAGATTGAATTTGCCGGCTCTGCAAATTGATTCGAAACAAATGCTGAATTAATCATTTCTTTCTTGTCCAATGCATGAGCAATTGCTTGGCGCACTTCTTTCTTCTTCATAAGATCTGTATTAAAGTTGTATGATAAGTAGAATAATCGGCCCTCTGGGAATGTCACCATAGAGAAATTACCGGTACTGTTTAATTTTTTATAATCTTGCGGTTCAATCATTTTCATGTTGATTTGACCATTTTGCAAGGAAACATTTGCTGTATTACGATCTTTTACAACTCGGTACACGACAGACTCTAGTTTTGCTTTACCAGCAAAATAATCATCAAATCGCTCCAACGCAACGTATTCATCGGTTTTATACTCTTTTAATTTAAATGGACCTGATCCAACAGGTTGTAGATTTTTCTTACTCTTCATTAAGTCTGCTTCATTTTCAAATACATGCTTTGGAATTGGGAAGAAGTTATTCATAACTCCTTCAAAAGATGCACTTACTTGCGGTAGTATTAATTGTGTCGTAAGTTCATCCACCTTTTTCACTTCAAGCGGCTTTCCTTTAAAAATAAAGTTTTCACGACTTGAACTGTTTTGCTTTTCATCTAATATAGATTGAATTGTGAAAACAATATCATCAGATGTAATTTTCTTGCCATCATGCCATTTTAAATTATCTTTTAATTTCAATGTCCATGTTAATTGATCTTCTGAAGGTGTGAAGCTCTCAGCAAGAACAAACTTTTTCTTACCGTCTTCCATACGATACAGCGGTGCATATAAAGCTTGCTGAATCGTTAACGATACACGATCATTTGCATAAAGCGGATTCATCGTCTCTGGATTATCGCTAACACCAACTGTTAATGCCCCTCCATCTTTCGGAGTTCCTGATGTACTTGTTCCCTCTTGTTTAGAAGAATCTTTTCCACCGGAGCAAGCCGCTAATGCAATAACAAATATTAGGACAAATGGTAATGCAAACAACTTCTGTTTCATCTTTCGGCCCCCTAGACTTTTTATACACATAAGAAAACTCGGAATTAAAACCGAGTTTTCTTATAGGTTTTAAAGTATCACCATAGGTAAATAAAGTCAACTAATACTTCTAGCAAAATATATAAATTATCGCAATTCATCAATAAAACGATATTAACCGTTCCTCCAAATATATCAGCGATTCTCCCATTATATCGAACACAACTTCGAATATATCGGCGATTTCCCAATTATATCGAACACAACTCCGAATATATCGGCGATTCGACACAACATATCGACCAGTCGACAAAGTTCGCAATCCCAAAACAAAAAAGCTATTTCAAACCGAAATAGCCCTTCACTTATTCAATTACTCGTAGCTCATCTAACAATGCTCGCTTACTTTTATGTTGCATTTTCAATGCCATGAGACGTTTTTCCCATGTGTCTTGTTCTTGTAATTTCTTTTCGTAAATGTTTCTTACTTTTTTAAGTATTTTACAGCTTGTTTGTAGCGCTTGCGATTGCCGTTTTCGATAGGGAGACAGCCTTTGATCCAATATCTTGGATACTTATCTATGAGCTGCTCTGCCAAGCTCTCAAAGTTTGCATAGGGAGATTCACGCGCTATGTTTCTAGGGGCTAAAATGACTTCTAATATCTCCTCATACATTTCACTGTCATAACAAATTTCCAAGTAATCTTTTTTACTTTCTTTTTGAACAATTTCGATCATCTCTGCTTGTATTTCTTCCCAATCTTTAGCTAAGAGCTATTCTTTCATAAAATAGAAATCTTCAGCATGGTTCTTGCCGTGATAGTCTGTGCGAAATGCTCGTATTAAAACATTCTTTCCTTCCTCATAATTATTCTTCTGTTTAAAATATATAAATGCGCGATCACGTATTAGTTCAATATCTGATTGCTTCAGGAAAGCCCGCTCTATTAAAGCTTGCAATTGGTTCAGTTTCTCTTGTTCTGCATAGTAATCAAATAGAAATGCAAATAATTCTGTTTGTCTACCTTTTCCGTTCTCTATTCCTGCTTCTGCTATCTCAACAGCTTGATTGATTTGACTTTGTGACAGGTAATATGTTGCTAAATCCCAATAGTCCATCCCAAATTTTAAAGATTGTAGTCGCAGCGCTAAGTACGCTTCCCCATCTTGTAATTGATTTTTATAAATACGCATCATCAAAGTTTGATTCCAAGCACTCGGTTGTTTTTGAAGTAATGTAATCACATGTCTCCAATCCGATTCCGATTCACATAGTACATCATCAAATCCAGAATTACCGATTGCATATTGTGCAAATATTTCTTTGATTAGTAAATGTTTCTCTTCAGTAGATACGGAACACTCAGACCATACTTCTCTCATTTTCTCCAAATATTCATAAGCCTCATATTCAAGGTGTTCCGGTCCACCGCCATAATCGTTAAATTCACTAATAATCTCTTCTGCTCTTTCCCAATATTCTATAAGCAAGTTATTGGATAAAGAATCGTTCTTTTTGGGCCCCTTTTTCTGTGCATACTATTCCATAACAGCTATGTCTATATCCACATATTGATCTGCCAAATGCTTCACTAATGCGATCAATTCTTCTTTCTCTAATTCCATACATAAATCTTGTGCCATAACTTCACCCTCTCAAGCCTGTTCATCTTATCTTACTTCCGAACAGCATATCTTTCTAAAATCCCCAGTCAAATTCTCCTAGTCATTCCTTCTTCTAGCTCCCCTTCACCGAGAAAAATTTCAGCCGTTTTGACAACTTTACGCGCAGTCTGTTTTATAATGGGGACAATAGCGATATTATGTTCTTTACGTATATATAAATGATCTATCTTTTCTGCACTTTTCACAATATAAGATTGAACAAATTGTAATCCATCCATGCTTCCACTTCCTTATGCCACATACTTCTTTTATTGTAGCATACGCGCAAACTCACAATATAACCTACTTTCAACGGATCTCTAAAACGTAAGTATTTGAGCCGAGTCTCCGAAACATTCTCAATTCAATGGTGCAAAATACTCTTCCCTAAATCCATTTCATAAGGAGTATCTCCAAAAAGGCAAAAACCATTCGTTTGACTCTTTATCTCATTCCTCGTTTATTTTTTTACCTTCTTCATCCAATCGCTTCAAGTTTGTATACTTCTACATTCTTATACACATACTTCTTTTAGTGTGGTATATAACAGATTCGCACTTTTTCAAAGATATCAATCGAGAGATAATTTTCATTCAATCGAATGTTAAAATTATTTGTTAAAAACAAAGTAATTTTAAAAATTAATATATTATCGCTTTTTTAGTTAATTTTATTCAGAATTTGATTCTCTTATATTTTTTGAATATACTTTTCTTATAACTAGAAAAGGAAGTGCATTATATGATAGAAACCTTTAGTAGATTTCTTGGGATGACGAATAACATTTTATGGACATATATTCTTCTTGCAATGTTAATCGGCCTTGGGCTTTATTTTTCCTTTAAATTGAAATTTGTACAAATTAGCCATTTTGGCGAAATGATACGATTAATAAGTGATGGATTTAGTGGAAAAACAAAGAAAAAAGGTAGTATATCTGCATTCCAAGCATTTTGTTTAAGTGCAGCAGCTCGTATCGGAATCGGAAACTTAGCTGGTGTGGCACTCGCGATTTCAATGGGAGGACCTGGGGCCGTATTTTGGATGTGGTTCATCGCAATTATTGGCGCAGCTACAAGCTTTGTAGAATGTACGCTTGCACAAATTTATAAAGTAAAAGACGGAAGCAGGTTTCGCGGTGGTCCTGCTTATTACATGGAGAGAGGTTTAAAGAAGCGCTGGATGGGCGTTTGGTTCTCACTCCTCATTACCGTTACTTACGGATTAATTTTCAACTCTGTACAAGCTAATACAGTCACATTAGCATTTAAAAATGCGTTCGGTGTGGAACGTTATGTAATAGGGATCGTATTAGCTGTATTAGTGGCGATTATTATTTTTGGTGGTATTAAAAGTATTGCACGTATTTCCGAAACAATTGTACCTCCAATGGCAATCGTTTATATCGGTGTTGCCGTTTTTGTTGTTATTAAAAATTACTATATATTGCCAGATGTTTTTCTAGAAATATTTAAAGGTGCTTTTGGTTTAGAGCAAGCGATCGGCGGCGGGATTGGAGCTGCAATGAAGTATGGGATTCAGCGCGGTTTATTCGCAACGGAAGCTGGTATGGGGAGTTCTCCAAACGCTGCCGCGACATCAGATGTATCGCACCCTGCAAAACAAGGATTTATTCAAGCACTCGGTGTTTTTGTAGATACATTCTTAGTATGTACTTCAACGGCGTTTATCGTATTGTGCTCTGGAGCATATAAAGCAACAAACTTAGAAGGTATTGAATTAACTCAAAACGCATTAAGTTCACAAATTGGTCCATGGGCAAGCAGTTTCTTAGCCATTATTATTTTCTTATTTGCTTTTAGTTCATTACTAGGCAACTACTATTATGGGGAAACAAATATTGCGTTCATTAAAGAAAGTAAACTATGGTTACTGATTTATCGTATTGCAGTTGTTGGAATGATACTATTCGGATCCATCGCGACACTTCAAACAGTTTGGAATATGGCTGATTTATTTATGGGACTAATGGTATTTACAAATTTAATTGCGATTACACTTCTTAGCAAGTTTGTATATGCGACTTTAGCAGACTATATAAAACAAAGAAAAGCTGGAAAAGATCCCATTTTCCGTGCAAGTTCTATCCCCAACTTAAAAAATACAGAGTGCTGGGAAGACAATCATGTAGAGAAAGAAAACCAAGCGGTATCGTAAACTTTTGAAATCCCTCTTAAGAGGGATTTTTTATTTTTAAATACATCAACTCCTACTCTTTTGGGGCATATACTATCTAAAAGCTAAAAAGGAAGTGACCTTCATGTACTACGGCACAAAAGGATGGTACGTAGCGGAGCTGAAAAAATTAGGCATTCGTTATCATGAGGGACGGAAATTAGAAAGCTACCGAGGACATGTACTGCGCAATTTACTGGCGGAAAAACAAAAGAAAAGTGAGCCGTTAAAATAAACCGATAAAACGATATCGTTCATTCTTTCCAAAATATCGGCGCATCTTCACCATATATCGGCGCAAAATGAAAAATATCGGCGATTCGACACGGAATATCGACCAGTCGACAAAATTCGCCGAAACTAAGAACGAAAAAACAAGCATATAAAAAAGTGGTGCCCTCCCTCCGGGGGCACCACTTTTTTAACGATAAGCAGAAACGTTATGTCCTTTTGCTTGGTAATAGTCTAGAATACCAGCGTAGATTGCTTCAGCAGCACGCTGTCTCCATTCTGGTGAAGATAGTTTTTCACCTTCTATTTGATTGTCTACAAATCCTAGTTCTGTTAATACAGCTGGCATTGTATTTTCACGAACTACGTATAGATCCCCTTCTTTAACGCCTCTGTCGCGTGTTCCAAGTGCATCTACAAGACGACTTTGGATTTTTTCGGCTAGTAAACGACTATCGTCTACATATGGATTTGTTGCACGTGTTGCTGATCTGTAGTAATAAGTTTCTGTACCGTGAGCCGTTCCGTCAAAACCGTTACCATGAATACTTACAAAGATATCCCCGTTATTTTGTTGTGCAAATTCCACTCGCTCTCTCAGAGAATCTTTTGCATCTGTTCCTGGTCGTACATCTGTATCATGTGTTAACAATACAGTAAACGGCGTTTTTTGTTCAAATAATTTTTGTACACGCAGCGCTGTATCTAGTACAATTTTACTCTCGTCCATATTTACGCCTGTATGACCTGGATCGATTCCACCATGACCTGGATCAATAATAATTGCCTTTCCTTCCAAGAAGTTATCTTGTTTTGGTGGATTTAATTGATTTTTATCGACCCATTGAAAACCAGAGCTTGTCCGAATGCGAATCCAGCTACCGCTTTCTTCTATAACTGTTACTGTTTGCGGTGCATATGTACCTAGTATTTCCGATGAGTGTGACGCTTCTTGATATGTAGTAAACGCGCTATGAATTGCTTCTTTCTTTTCCTGTAACGGCGTCCATTTATCGCCTTTATCTGTTACAATTTTCAGCCAACCATCTTCTCGCTCTTCTTTTACCACAACCATTTGCGGTGCATGTTGATTTGATGTAATCCCTGAGGATAAGGATGGCTGATGATATGTAATGAAATATCTGTTCATATACATTCTTTTTGATGTGTCTGCTTTTTGCATATCCGTTTGTGCGATAAATTGCGCTGCTTCTGCGCGTGTCACAATACCATTTGGTTTCCAGCCGTCACCAGTACCCTTTGAAATCCCTAATGCAACCAGTGTATTTGCTTGTTTTTCGCCCCAATGCCCTTTTAAATCAGCAAATTGCGTTGGTAAATTACCAATAATTCTATTATTTAGCTTATAAGCTTCAACAAGCATAGATGCCATGGAAGCACGATCAATGTTTTTTGATGGGTTAAAGTGACCGCTCCCATCTCCTTTAATGACACCAGCTTTTTCAACCGCTGCAATATATGGGGCTGCCCAATGATGTTTAGCGTCCTGGAATGACGGCTTTGCTTCTTTATTAATCTGTAAGCCTAGTACCATAGCTATTAACTTTGCAGCTGAACCACGGTCAATTTCTTCTGATGGTGAAAAAGTTCCATCTGGTTTTCCATCAAGTGCATGTTTCTCCACTAAATAGTTAACCGATTGTTGTGCCCAGCTTGGTACATCTGGAAATGTTTTCCCTGCTGCTGAAGTGCTTAATGGATAAGTGAATAAATTAGCTGCCAAAATTCCAGCTGCGATTACTCCGTATTTCATTCGCTAGTTTCTCCTCTCAAATCTTCTCATTCTCAAAATCTCATTTACTTAAAATAGTACCTAAATTAGTGTATTCCATTTATTAATTTGAGTAAATATGAATAACATTAATTAATATTTAAATATTGATTACAGAAACGTATCATTTTGATATTAGGGTATAAAAATTCAAATATAATATTACCTTTTCACTATAAAAAAGAGAGACTGCCTATTATTCATAGACAATCTCTCTTATTTTATCAAACTTATATATTAGCGATACGCTGACACATCGTTGCCTTTCCACTCATAATAATCTAAAATACCAGCATAAATTGCTTCAGCAGCACGTTGTCTCCACTCTGGCTGAGCTAGTTTTTCACCCTCGATCTTGTTATCAACAAATGCTAGTTCTGTTAGTACAGCCGGCATTGTATTTTCACGAGTCACGTATAAGTCTTTATGTTGTACACCTCGATCGCGTGTTCCAAGTGCCGCAACAAGGCGTTTTTGAATTTTTTGAGCTAACATGTAGCTTTCATCTACATGTGGGTTTGTTCTTTTTGTTTTAGAGTTATAATAAAATGTCTCTGTTCCATGAGCTTGTCCGTTATATGCATTACCATGAATACTTACAAAGATATCCCCTTTATTTCTTTGTGCAAATTCTACTCGTTTTTTTAGGGAGTCCGCTGCACTGCTTCCTGGTCTTGCATCTCCTTCACGTGTTAACAAAACAGTAAGTGGTGTTTTCTTCTCAAACAGTGCCTTTACTCGTTTCGATGTATCCAATACAATTTTACTTTCTTCCATATATAAACTATCTTTCCCTGGGTCCGGATCACCGTGACCTGGGTCAATGATAATTGCTTTTCCTTCTAGGAAGTTCGCTTGTTTTGGTGGGTTTAATTGATTTTTATCCACCCATTGGAAACCAGCATAAGTACGAATACGAATCCAATTTCCATTTTCCTCCATAATCGTTACAGTTTGCGGTTCATATTTCCCTAATACTTTAGAGTTGTGAGATGCTTCTTGATATGTAGTAAATGACTCACCGATATACTCTGTTTTCTCATGCAATGGAGTCCATTTATCACCTGTACTTGTTGCAATCTTCATCCAGCCGTCTTTTCGCTGTTCTTTTACTTCAATAATTTGTGGTTTATGCTGATTAGACGTAATACCAGATGAAAGGGATGGCTGATGATATGTGATGAATGGTCTATCCATATACATTCTCTTAGATGTATTTTCTTTTCTCATATCTGTTTGTGCAATCAATTGAACTGCTTCCGCTCGTGTTACTTGACCTTCTGGGTCCCAAACATTTCCTTTTCCTTTAGACATCTCTAAAGCCGCTAGAATGTTCACATTTTTTCTGCCCCAGTGATCTTTTATATCATCAAATTGATTTGGGATTTCCCCAATAATTCTCCCTTCTAAAGCATAAGCTTTAACAAGCATCGTCGCCATAGAAGCCCGATTGATTTTACCTGTTGGATTGAATTTCCCATTCCCGTCCCCAACAATAACTCCAGCTTTTTCTACTGCTGCAATATAGGGAGCTGCCCAATGATTTTGCGCATCTGTAAACGATGGTTTTGCCTCTTTGTTCACATCTAATCCAAGAACACTTGCTAATAATTTAGCTGCCGATCCACGGTCAATCTCTTCAATCGGTGCAAATGTCCCATCTGGCTTTCCATCCAGTACATTCTTTTCAACTAAATAGTTCACTGAATCTTGTGCCCAATTTGGCACGTCTGGGAAGCTTTTTCCCGCGGCCAAACTGCTCGTTGGACAAGATAATACCACAGCTGTCAAAATGCCCGCAACAACTTTTCTGTAATTCATAAATCAATCCTTCTCCTCTCAAAATCTCTCATTTTCATCGTAAAATATTCATTCTACTAATCACCTAAAATATGTCAACTATAATAGTTTACATTATTAAAATATTATAGTAAACATATTTTTAAAATATACTCCTTTGAAGCATAAAAAAAGTGAGTAGTACCGAAACACCACTCACCTTTTTCAACGATTAATTACTCTTCTATCATCGGTGATAACACATATGCATAAACAAGTGCTTCTGTATGTGCAATTGAACTTTCATGTGTACGTTCAAACGCATGGGATGAATCAATCCCTGCTCCAATTAATGCATGTTTTATATCGAATCCAGCTCGAATCGCTGCTGAAGCATCTGATCCGTAATATGGATAAATGTCTACTTTATATGCAATCTTGTTTTCTTTCGCAAGTTCTACTAGGTGCTTGCGTAAGCCATAATGATACGGACCGCTAGAATCTTTTGCACAAATGGATACCGTATATTCATCTGAAGCTTGTCCATCTCCTAACGCTCCCATATCGACTGCTACATATTCTACCGTTTCTTCTGGAATGTTGGAATTTCCCCCATAACCAATTTCTTCGTTATTAGAAATTAAGAAATGCGTTGTATATGGTAATATCATCTTTTCATCTTGTAATCGTTTTATAAGTTGTAATAGAATACCGACACTTACTTTATCATCTAAATGACGTGACTTTATGTATCCGCTTTCTGTAATTTGCACGCGCGGATCAAATGAAACAAAATCTCCTACTTCAATGCCTAATGCACGCACCTCATCAGCTGAAGATACTCGCTCATCAATGCGGACTTCAATATTTTTCTCATCACGTTTCGCTTCTCCTGCATCCTTATATACATGAACCGATGTTTGATGCATTAAAATTGTCCCGGTATACGTTTTTCCG
The DNA here is from genome assembly GCF_022662815.1 of Bacillus cereus group sp. BfR-BA-01492. NCBI lineage: Bacteria > Bacillati > Bacillota > Bacilli > Caryophanales > Bacillaceae > Bacillus > Bacillus cereus group sp. BfR-BA-01492. Next base: position 28,163 of record NZ_JAKUEH010000018.1, on the reverse strand, counting down.
CTCGATGTTTCAATCTCACAATATTCTCCTTCCACGGAATTCCAGCGAAATCCACCAATCATCGATAAACGAAGGCGACCATCCGATTTAATTTCTTTTACCATCGCCCCTAACGTGTCGACATGTGCTGTTACTAAACGGTGCTGCGCCTCATTTTTTCCTTTTAGCGTCAGAATAAGAGCTCCCTTATGATTTCGTTTCGTCTCTACATTCCATTCCTTCACATAGTTTTCAATAAAGCTTATAATTTTCCCTGTATTTCCAGATGGACTTGGAATTGAAACGAGCTGCTTGATCAGCTCCATCGTTTCTTTTGTTTGATATGCCACTGTCATTCCTCCTCTTTTTTCCTAATATTCAGTATACATAAATATTGATAAAACCTCTACTTATCTTCTATACATATCTTTTCAATTTTTATAATTATTGTAAAGTATAACAGAAGGGAGGAAACTGTATGAAATTCACAAAAAACATGGAGAAATTCTTTTAATTTGGTTATTATCATCTTTATTCTGCCTACAAGTCTCTTACGCTACCGGTACTTCTATCGCCATTTCTATAGGGTGGATATTCACTATAATCCTTTTCATGATGAGTCTCTACATAGGAAACAAACATATCGAAAAAAAAGCACAGCCATTTCTAAAAGCTGTGCTTTTTCTATTACACTATTCCTCAGAAACATCAAGAAGATAGATTCCTTTTTCGAATCCTCCGCGCTCTGTTTCTTTTTGTTTCCGAATACGTTCGATGTCTTGGAACGTTGCCCCTTCTGCACGCGCTAATGCAATGATAACTTCTAATGCATCAGCAAGTGAATCAAGCGCATGTTCCCGCTCTTTCATCGAAGCAAATTCACGAAGTTCTTCCGTTCCGATTTTCGCTAATGCTTGTATGTAGGCTTGCCCTGTTAATGTTTGTGCTGTATACGTTTTTCCAGACATTAAAATCCTTTCTGGAACACGGTCTCTTACTAACTTATTATATGTTGCCATCGTCTCTTTGCCTTCCTCTCATTCCTTACAATCTTTTGAACTCTGCACTATACAACATCCAAACTTTCTTTACATAAACGCATCCGAAAGCTTCCTCTTCTTCCTTTTTCTTTGAAGGAAATACATGATAAGAATCATATTCATCTTTCTCTTCCCCGTATAGAACACGCAATGACTTAGGAATCGCCTCTTCATAAAGATTCGCTCTCTTTTGAACGTCTCCTTGCACAGCAATCTTTGGATGTCCAGATAAGAACATTGTCGTTCGGATTGTTACGTTTGGTGTGCTATGCAATATAACATATATAATGATGAAAAGTGTAATCACCATCATACTTTTTCTTTTGTTTTTCATCTATTTCTCCTAAAAAAAGTGCTAACACAATTATACTAAAATGTGCTAGCACTTTCTTCCTTTTTATTCTCCTTTAAAGATTGGGGAACGCTTTTCTAAAAACGCAGCAATTCCCTCTTTATGATCGGCTGTTTTTCTCATTGCATATTGTCCACGCTTTTCAAGCGCTAGCGTTTGTTCCAGACTTGAGCGATTGAATTCACATAAAATTTGTTTCGTTTGAATCATTGCTTGAATTGGTTTTTGCAACCACTCATTAATTTTTTGTTTTACAGCTCCTTGGAAGTTTTCCCCGATTACTTCATCAATTAAACCGAGATCTAACGCTTCCGTTGCCGATAGTTTTTTCCCTTCCCAAATGATTTGCTTGGCCACATTTTCACCAAGTCGTTTTTGTAAGAAGAAATGCCCTCCGCCATCTGGAATCAGCGCAATTCCAATGAAATTCATCGCAATAATAGATGAAATATCTGCTAGCACATAATCCGCTGTTAACGCAATGCTTAGTCCAAGGCCTGCCGTTGGACCATGAATTGCGCTAATCACAAGCTTTGGCATTGTATATAACGTAACAACAATTTCCGAAATCGTATTCATAACGTCATCAAATTTACTTTCATCGTTACTAGAAAGCATGGATTTAATATCCCCACCTGCGGAAAAACCGCGGCCATTTCCGCATAATACGACAATGTGAGCGGAACTTTCTGCCACTTCTTTCAGTTTTTTTCGTAATTCTCTTAAGGTAGGCTCATCTAACGCATTTAATACTTCCGGACGATTGACCATCACTGTTGCAACACGTCCTTCATATTTCACAACAACAGACTCTGCTTTGCTTTTTACTCCCATTATATATCCCTCTCTCTTGTCCAATGATTATACTTCTATACTTATAGAAAAGAGCTACAAAACCCTTCTTTTTTCCTAATTTTCTGTCTAATATAGACAAATTTTGTATATTTTCTTGTATAAAACGAATGATCGCGAAGAAAAATAATGGAGTTCAAAGAGATTCCTCACCTCTTCTCTTCTATTTACCATTAGAATGAAATAGTGTATTCTTAAGTTTGATGTACCAAAATCATATCGAAATTCATTCGCCTTACAAGAGATGAAAGGCTTTTATGAGCAGCGGAAAATCACGCTGCAATAAAGGAATGAAGAAATGGAGGAAAACATGGTTAACAAGTTGAAACAAACGGATAACTACTTCCCACATTTCCTGTTACTATTCATTGTGTTTCAACCCATTTTAGATTTACTAACATCTTTTTCAATCTACATATTACACATGAGTGCGACAGTCGGAGTTGTAGTCCGTTTTGCCTTTATGCTTCTTGCACTAGGGTATCTTCTTTTCCACATAAAGAAGCCTGGCAATATAAAGTATATTGTTTATTTGATCTTACTTGGAATTGTTTTGGCAATTAGCCTAATCAACAATATGATCGTAAAATCACCTGTTTCATTTAGCGAAGAAGTGAAGTTCATTTTAAAGAGTGTATATCCATTTGTATTATTGTTTGGATATATTATCGTCTTTAAAGAATTAAAGGATCGAGCAGATACATACAACAAACTGATTACCTATTTCTTATATACAACAATTATTTTAAGTGTTGTCATGATTGTATCGATGGCAACGGGAACGGATTTCCCGAGCTATCCGCATTCAAAGATTGGCTCAAGAGGATGGTTCTTTGCCGGAAATGACTTAAGTGCTATTTTCGCAATTATGTTCCCAATCGTTGTTCTTTACTCGATACATAAAACGACTTCATTCTCAAAAATATACTACTGGATTCCAACACTGTTAGCCATGTATGCAAGCATTATGGTTGGAACAAAAGTTGGTTATGGCGCAATTGTTGTTACATTAGGCGTAGCCCTTTTCTTTTCATTCATTGAATATATGATGAATCGGAAAAAAGAAGGGAAAGGATTCCCTCAGCTCGTAAATACAATTGTTGCGCTCGTTGTACTAGCGGGATTAGGTGTGCTTACGCCGCTAACTCCAATCGCCAAAAATATGGGCATACATTTGCAAATATATGAATACAAAAAAGCAGTACGAGAAGAGCAGGAAAGAAAAGAAGGAAAAGTAGTAAAAGAAGACCCGGCCGAAGCGAAAAAACATGCGCAAGGTGAACTGACAGATTCTGAAGTAAAGAGCTTAATCTATAGCGACCGAGATAAATTCTTAAAGGTATACCAAGGATATTATAAAGAGGCACCCTTGTCACAGAAACTATTTGGTATGGGGTACGCTGGAAATTATACAAAAAAAATCAAGTTAATCGAGATGGATTTCCACGATATATTCTTTGCTTTCGGAATCGTTGGCTTTCTCATTTACTTCATACCGCTTCTATACTTTGGAATCCGATTACTAATCCGTTTCCTTGCAAACTTCAAACAAATGCTGACTGTAAAATATATGCTGCTTGCTAGCACCATTCTCTTATCGCTTGGCATCGGCTTTATGTCCGGTCACGTATTAACTGCACCATCTGTTAGCATTTTCTTTGTAGTCATTCTTGCATACTTAATTGTTGATTTACGAGCGGAATAACATATAAAGGGAATGAACATCTGTTTCTATACTTGATGTCCATTCCCTTTATTCATGATACAATCCCTGCCCAATTGATGAAAGTTCATAATCAGTAGCTACTGATTGAAAATTTCCCTTTATCTAACGGATGCAAAAAGCGATATAATAAGGTACATACTCTTTCAAATAAGAATCCATATAAAAAACAATACGGTTTCATCTATAAATGTATTACATAAAAAGTGAGGAGAATAGCTTGGTATTTAGTAGTACTGTTTTCTTATTTATCTTTTTACCCTTAGTATTATTTTTCTATTTTATTGTACGGGCTGAATTACGGAACTTCGTATTACTAGCATTTAGTTTAATCTTTTATGCATGGGGAGAACCGCGCTTTGTTTTCTTAATGCTCTTCTCCATTCTATTAAACTACTGCTTCGGTTTACTCGTACATCGCTATGAACAGCATAAAAATATGAAAATCACCTTTTTAATTATGGCGATCATCGGAAATATTTTACTTCTTGCTTATTTTAAGTATATTTCCTTCTTTACTGACATTTTTAATCAAGCATTGAACCTATCAATTCATATCGACCCTGTTCCATTACCAATTGGAATCTCATTCTATACGTTCCAAGCAATGTCTTATGTCATTGATATATACCGTAAAGATGGAAAGGTTCAAAAAAATCCGTTCGATTTAGCATTGTATATCTCGATTTTCCCGCAGCTCATTGCTGGGCCAATCGTTCGGTACAATATCGTTGCGGAACAAATTAAAACGCGCATTCATTCTTTTGAAAAATTTACAGAAGGCATTCAAATCTTCATCCTTGGACTGGCAAAGAAAATTTTAATCGCCAATCAAGTTGGATTTGTTGCTGATAAAATTTTTGCCCTTCCTCCTTCAGAAATAAGTGTCGGCACAGCATGGATTGGCATTATTGCCTATACACTGCAAATTTATTTCGATTTTAGTGGATACTCTGATATGGCAATTGGACTTGGGAAAATGTTCGGATTTGATTTCCCTCGCAACTTCCAGTATCCATACATTTCAAAATCCATTTCGGAATTTTGGAGAAGATGGCATATTACACTCGGTTCTTGGTTTCGCGATTATGTATATATCCCGCTCGGAGGAAATCGCGTCTCTAAACTAGCCAACTATCGAAATGTATGTATCGTTTGGGGACTCACTGGTTTATGGCATGGCGCGAGTTGGACGTTCCTTGCTTGGGGATTATATTACGGATTGATCATTTCGATTGAAAAAGCAGGCCTTGAAAAACTGTTACAAAAACTATGGAAACCGCTGCAACATATGTATGTATTATTACTTGTTATGATCGGATGGGTCTTTTTCCGTGCTGACAATTTTTCGTACTCATTCCAATACTTACAATCGATGCTCGGTCTTCATCATCCGCTAACAGATGATAATACGATGCTGTACTTACATGAATATGGCCTTGTCTTTCTCATTGCCTTCATTGCAGCAACACCAATTTTAACACGCATTCAAAATGTACTCGAACTTGCGCCAAAGACGTATGCATTTTCTATGCAAATTGCACGTCCCATTGTATTACTCACATTATTTATGATTTCGATTATGTATCTCGTTAATTCGACATATAATCCATTTATTTATTTTAGGTTCTAACTTATAAAGGAAGGAAAAGTCATTATGAAAAAATTGGGGAACTTTGTTCTTTGCATCGGTTTTCTCACCATTATCCTTTCATTTGGAATTATATCGTTTCTGAAAACAGATCGTGCGATTTCACCTGTTGAAAATCGCCAACTTGCTCAAAAACCTGCTCTGACAAAAGAATCGATTGTGTCGGGCAATTTCTTTAAAGATTTCGAAGCATATACAAACGATCAATTAGTTGGCCGAGATGATCTCATAAAAACCTATACACTTGCCCAAATCAAAATGGACAAGTCTCTCATTAACGATATCATTCTTACCGATGATAAATGGCTCTTAAAAAATCCGGCATGGACAACAAAATATAAAGAAATTGACGAGTCAATGCCAAGGATTCAAGAATTGTCTCAGTTTCTAAAAGAACAAAACATTGAGTTTTACTTTGCACTGCCGCCGTCTAAAACGAACGCATTATCATTTAAATTACCTTCTCACATTCAAACATATGCGAAGGAAAATTTACAATACTTTTTGAATCACCTTCCAGCGGATGTAAAACCAATTAAAATAATGGAACATTTCCAGAAGCAGTATACACAAAAAGAAATACAAGATATGTATTTTAAAACAGATCATCACTGGAATATGGATGGTGCATTTCTAGGCTACCAATATATTATGAATACGATAAAGCAAGAATCTTCTATATATATAGGGAAAGAAGTGAAACGAGAAGATTACACGCGAGTATGTGCAAACAACAAACGTCTCGTTGGTAGTTTTAATAACCAATTGTATCAGCTTATCGATGCAACAGGAGAAAAACTATGCTATTACACACCAAAAGATGGCTTCCACTTCACAAATGTTACGATAAAAGATGCAAATGGCACAATCTATCATTCACTAGATGAACTATATGGCACAGAAAAACAGAAGGACACAACATCATATGCAGGGTATTACACAAACGATTATCCGGAAATTATCTTTGAAAATCATGATGCACCAAACAATACCCGCATTTTAATTTTAAAAGACTCATTTGCAAATGCGATCATACCGCACCTCGCTCAAAACTTTAAACATACATCGATACTAGATTTACGTCACTATCACGAAAAAGATGTCTACCAATATATAAAAGATAGCAACATCAACATGGTCTTATTCGTATATAGCGACTCCAATTTAAGTGGTGAAATGTTTAAGTTTAAATCGTAAAAAATGGAGCAGCCCCTTCTATTTTAAGAATGGGCTGCTCCATTTATTTTTCAATTATAAATTTGGATTGTTTAGAACATTTACTGTTACAGCTTTAGAACCATACTCAGTTGTTGGGTTATTTTTATCTTTTAATACTTTGAATACAAGTGTACCTTTATCTGTAGCTGTTGTTGTTAAAGTATTATAAATATCTGTACTAAAGTTAGCAAATTGAGAATCACTTGTTGCTGAAACAGTTACATAACCAAGTGGTACATCAAAGCCGTCAAAACGAGAATTTCCATTTCTATCAAGATACACTTTACCTTGATTGTCTCCAGATTTGACAACGCGTACTTTATGTTGTGTTGCTTTTGTTAAATTAATACCTGATAAAATATCATCAGAATTACTTGGAACAACATCTAATACAGTACCAATATTAATTTTCTTATTCACAAAGTTTTCTGTTTGTACAGGTTTGAAGTTAACAGAATCAATACTAATTACTTCTTGAACTACTTCAATTGTTGCTTTACCAGCAGTTGCACCATTTTTCGTCAATAAAATATCAGCTTTACCAGGTGCTTTACCTGTTACAACAATTTTATTACCAACAATCTTAGCATCAAGTACATTCGTATTTTTAGATTCTACTTCATATCCATCTAAATTTTCTGCATCAGAATACACATGTTCTGAAGTGTATCTAGATAATTGATATTCTACTGTATTTGAAACATTTAAATCAAGCGTTGTATTTGGTGATTCTCCATATTGACCAATTTTTGAAACAAGTTCTAAGTTTCTGAAAGCAAAGTTACCTTCTGTTACATTTACAAATAATGAACCTAATGTATCACGGTTACCGTTTTGGAAGTGAATTGTTCCTTTCCCAACATTTTTCCCTGTAATTTCTAGAACTTTTTTACCAATTGATCCAGAATCAGTTGTTGCAAATTCTAAATCTTTTGCTGCTACAATACCAGTTTGCGGAATAAATGGTTTAACTTCACCTTCTTTTGCACCATATGGATCTCCGTATTGGTCAGTTGTTACAACAGTTACAGGTAATGTTTTACCTTGAACAACTTGTAATTGATCTGGGTTTGCTTTTACAGTCTTAAGCTTACGTGAATCAGTAGATACTGTAAAATCAATTGTTTTTGTTATATCGCCTACTTTAACAGTAAGTGTTGCCTTGCCACTTGCCTCTGCTGTAATATGGTTGTTTACAACAGATAAAACACCAGGGTTGGAAGATGTTACACTAACAGAAAGTGGATCTGCTACTTTATCTTCACCAGCAATTGTAGCAACAACATTGTGAAGGCCAGCTTCTTCACCAACGACTAACGTTTTGCTATTTAATGCAAAGTCGTCCCCTGTAAGTGTACCACCGTAAACAACACCATTTTGGTCTTTATCTACTGCAAATACAACATTTTTAATCGCTGAAGCTTGTGCATCAAGGTTTTTCACTTTGATTTTTCCAGTATTAGATACTGTTAAGCCACCTTTTTTCGTAACTTGTACTTCTACCTTATACTCGCCTTTTGGAATACCAACGCCAAGTTTACCTGTAGTTGACGTAGCAGAGCCACCTTCAAAAATGTTTGCTGGCGTGCCATCTGTTTTATTTGCCACAAATTTCACTTCATGACCAGCTAAATTTAAATACTCAACATCTGCGTTACCTTTTTCATCATTTAACTTGAACGCGATTGATTGACCGGCACGATCATCATCAAATGTCAGCTCTTCTACAGATAATTTCGTAACCTCATATACAAATTTCACTTTGAATGTTTGATCTTTTACTTTCACAGTAAGTTCTTTATTTGGCGCTACTTTTCCGCCAAGTGTTACTGTTGCTGATGTGCCAGTTCCATTTGTCTGAATTCCAGTCGCTTTGTCACCTTCAAGAGTCACATCATCAGCTGAAAGGTTATTTAAGCCTGTACCTGTTAATGTTAATTTTGTAGGTTCAGAAACTTTAACCTCTGTTACGCTTGCAACACTATTATCTAGTTTTGCATATTTCTGATCTGCTTGTGCAATAAAATGAACAGCTTCTGCACGTGTTACCGATTTATCTGGTTTCCAACCATCACCAGTTCCTTTTGACAAACCTAAGTGAATTAAAATATTTGCATATTCTTCACCCCAATGACTTCTTAAGTCATCAAACTTCGTTACTAATGGTCCATTTACTTTATCTTTTAAACCGTAAGCTTTTACAACCATAGATGCCATAGATGCGCGGTCAATTTTACTGTTTGGATAGAAGTTTTCCTTTCCATCCCCTTGAATCACACCAGCTTTTTCAGCAGCTGCAATATATTTTGCTGCCCAACTATCTTTCGCATCTTTAAAGGATGGTTTTGCATTTTCATCAATTGGTAAATTTAATAGTAAAGCAAAAACTTTCGCTACCGATGCACGGTCCACATTTTGCGTAAGGCCAAATGTACCATCTGGTAATCCATTAACTGCACCTTTATCTACTAAATACTCGATAGATTCAGCAGCCCAATGATCTGCTGGAACATCTGGGAACGTTTTCCCTGCAGCTGCAACTGGTGATACAACACTAGCTACCATTGCTGCTGTCATTGTACCTGCGATTAACTTTTTGTAAGAATTATTCTTTTCCATCCCGTTTATTTCCCCCTTTGAGATTATCTTACTAGTTTTACCATATGTAATTTGAAAACTAGTTATCTACAGCCAATTAAATAATAAAATTCCAAGCAAAATGATAAGTATTCTTTTGTAAGATGATTAACCAGATACATTATAGTAACTTTTAAAACGAAATAAAGTGGGAAATTAAGTTTTTTTTACCATTTTGTTGAAACATGTTTATAGTACTACACGTACATATTTTTTTTCAATGTTTTTTCTCAAAAGAAAGTTCGACACTTTTTTGATTATTTCGTTAATTCTTGGTATTATTTTATTATAAATTTTACCTTTCTTCATTTTAATATATAGCTTAAAAATCGAATTCTCATTTTAATCGCATATTTTCTTGAAATTGCAAGAAAGAAAAAAAACGATTTGTTTCATGAAAGTTATTTCAAAAAAATCGATATTCATACTTTATATTACACAACGCTCTTTTTATCGACATTATCTATGTTATTGTAACGTTATTCGATAAAAATCGATTTAAAGTTTACAAAATCTTAACACAAAAAATAACAGTTATTCTCATATATGATGAACGAAGATTTTCTTCATTTTCCCCAAAATATACATGGATAAATGTATACTGGCAAAGAAAAAAGAGCTTGTCTTCTCGACAAACTCTTTTTTCTATTTACTAGAAAGAAACTCAAATTCTAATTCTATTATTTAATTACCTTTGCAACATCAAATTTCTCAAATGTAGCCGCTTTATTGCCAACTAAATCTAATACTTCATAGTGATCCGTTGGTTTAATTGTAATTGCTTTTGCTAATTGACCACTATTTAATTCATCTGTTAAAGTAAGCTTAATTTGATTATTCTTTTCTCCCATTGCTTCTGTTACTTTTGCCGCATCAATTTGCACACCTTCAAGGAATACTGCATAATCAGCTACTGGACTTTTCTCTACAACAGATGCTGGAAGTAAATTTTCACTGAACGTTAATATAATTTCTTGTCCGTTCACTAATTCTACTTTTTGCATAACTGGAGCAATATTTTCATCTAATTGTACAGATTTTGTTACTTTATCTACATCAACACCTGCTGCTGATTTAATTCCTGACACCGTTAATTGGTAGTCTCCTGTCGCTTTTACAGATCCTTCTTTTAGTGTTAACTCAACAGCTGCAGCTTTTTCTTCATTTGATTTTAATACTGCTTTCTCAACTGCAGCACCTTCTAACTTATAGTTTTCAGCTTTGATTGCTGTTGCCCCGTCTACTTTCCCATTAAATGTTACAGTAATGACGTTTTTATTTTCGCTTACAGTTGTTGTAAGTTTTGTTGGTGCTACTTCATCACCATTACGTACAAATTCAATTTCTTTTGCTGGACTTTGGTTTTTCGCTTGTGATTGATCCGTTACAAATCCTTTTGGTAATGTAATCGTCCAAGTGCCTTTTGATGCTCCTGTTACAGGAATCTTCACAACTTTATTATCTTTACTATCAACAACTGGTGTCGCCATGAAAGAACCATCAGCTGTTACGTAATCTTTCATAAAAGTTCCATGGAAACGCTGTGCCTCACGATTACTTACTGTTACTGGTTCAGAGTATGTTACAACTAGAACTTCTTTTCCATGTTCTGTAACAATTTTATTATTTACTACAGTTGGTGCTACTTTATCCGTTGATACAACAAATTGTTTTGAGTAGCTTTTCCCTGTATTTCCAACTAAATCAGTTACGCTAGTAACATCTAGTTTGTTCACGCCATCTTTAAAGTTTGCTGTATATGTATACACAAGTCCTTCTGCATCTGGCGTTCCCGTTACTGTATTTCCATTAATTTTCACAGTAGCCGCTTTAATTTTTTCAGAGTATGTTACTTTTATTTGCGTATCTGAAATAACTTGAACTCCTTTTACTTCAGGAGCAACTTTATCTTCTTTCTTTTCTACCGTTACTTGAGCTGGATTTGTTGTAATGAAGTTGCCTGTAAAATCTTTCGTACCAACAAGTGTAACTTTTACAGGAACTGTGCCCTCACCTGTTACTTTTGATAAGTCTATTGTAGCGAAATCGTTACCTGCTTTAAATTTTACATCTTCACTTGTTACATTTTGATTGTCAGTTGTTACTGTTCCAAGTTCTTTTAAGGGCTCAGAGAATTTAATTTTTGCTGTATTGTTATCTGTATAGTCTACACCTGATACAACTGGACGTGTTGTATCATTTGATGTAAAGAAACTAGCATGTGAAGTTACTTCTTTTCCATCAATTGTTTTCACACCGATAATTGTTGTCGCATATTTACCAACAAAAATTTCATTTTCTCCCGCAGTAACTGTTAATACTTTACCATCTTCGCTTAATTGCGCTTTCGCCTTATCTAAATTAATTGCTTTTGCATCGCCAACCGCACTAAATACAACTGTATCTTTTAATGTTTCATTTTCTTTTGCCACTGTTTGAATATCAACTGACTGTGTAAATTTCACTTCTACTTGCTTCGCATTTAATACATTTACAGCTTCCACTTTTGCTTCTTTTTCTTGTTTTTTACCATATTTCATATCTGTTACCGCAATAAATTTCGCAGCTTCTGCACGCGTCACATCTTTATCAGGAGCCCAACCATTATCAGTTCCGTTAGAAATTTCTAATGCTACTAAAATGTTAGCGTAGTGTGCACCCCAATGATCTTCTAAATCATGGAATTTCGTTTCTGGATTTGCAACTTTCCCCGCTAACTTATAAGCTTTTACAAGCATAGATGCCATAGCAGCACGCGTGATTTTGTCATTTGGTTTGAATAAGCCGCTACCGTCACCAACGATTACGCCTGCTTTTTCAACTGCAGCGATGTATGGAGTTGCCCAGCCTTCTTGTGCATCTTTGAAAGATGGTTTTGCTTCTTTATCAATTTCTAAACCTAAAGTAATTGCCATGATTTTTGCAGCTGAAGCACGGTCAATATTTTCAGTTGGAGCGAAAGTTCCGTCTGGTTTACCGTTAATTGCACCTTTTTCTACTAAGTAGTTAACAGAGTCAGCAGCCCATGCCGGTACGTCTGGGAATGTTTTTCCTGCTGCTGCAGCTGGAGTTACTACACCTGCTACCATTGCAGTTGCCATTGTACCGGCAACTACTTTCTTATATGATTTGTTTTTTGTCATTTTACTTTCTCCTCAATATATCCTTATATACAAATATAAAGCTGAATTAAAAAAACCTGTGAAGCTATGCTCCACAGGTCCGTTATGAAAAAATTACTTTACATCAACTTTTACAGATGTAGACTTAATGATTTTGTTATTGTTATCTAATACTTTGAAGATAACTGTTCCTTTTGATTCCTCAGCAGTAGTAGCACCATCAAAGATTGTAGCACCAAATGTTAGGTTCTCTGAATCAGATGTTACAGCGCCTTGGATTGAACCAAGTACAACTTCTTTGTCATCTTTATGACCATTTCCATCTTTATCGATATATACTACACCACTATTTTCAACACGAACTGGATGTGCATTTGGCTTAGAAAGTGTAATACCTTTTACAATACGGTCTTTATCGTCAGCTACATCTGTCATATCAAATACTTCTGTTGCTGAGATAGTTTTACCGATGTAGTTAATTGTTGGAACTGATTTAAATTTAACATCCGTAATTTTTACTTCTTCTTTAACAACTGTAATTTTTACTTTTGTTACAAATTTACCAGATTGATCGTATACTGCTACATCTGTAGAACCAGCTTTTTTAGCAGTAATTTCAAGTTTGTCTGCAGTAATTTCTTGAGATTGTTCACCTTCTGCACGAGCGCCAATTGTTACAATGTCTGCATTATACTTCACTGTGTATCCGCTTAAAGATTCAGTGCCATTAGATACATTTTCAGTTGTATATTTCTTTAATTCATAAATTACTTTGTTATCGTTGTTAATATCTAATGTTGCATCAGCTGATTGTGTATCATCATTTTCATCTTTAACGATTTCTAATTTCTTAGAACCAACGTTATTCACTTCTGTTACGTTTACGTTAAATGAGCCTAATACATTTTTCTTCTTATCTTTAATGTAAACAGTTCCATTACCAACTTCTGCGCCAGTTACAGTAACTGTTGCCTTACCTTCTTGATCTGTAGTTGCTGTTGCAGCACCAGTTACTTGTTTTGGAAGATTTACATTAAATGTTTTGCCGTTTGCTAAATCACCATATTGGTCATATGCAGTTACTTCTACAGTTTCTGTATTACCTTTAATTACTTTTACTGAGTTTTTAGCTGTTGTTACTTTTGCTACTTTACGCTCATCATTTTTTACAGTAAATGTTACGTTTTTCTTAACATCTCCGTAAGTAAGTGTAACAGTTGCTGTACCTGGAGTATTAGCTGTTAATTGACCTTCTTTAACAGAAATTACAGCTGGGTTTGAAGATTCAACTTTTACTTTATCAGGAGTTGCAGTTGCGTCTTTATCCCCAATTGTAAGTTTTTCACCAGCAGATGTTACTTCTAATTTATTGAAGAAAGCTGTTTCTCCAACTACAAGTGTTGTGCTGTTTTGTTTACCAGCAATAGCTGAGTTTGTTAATTCGTAAGAGTTAATTGCTGTTGTAACAGCTTCTAAGTTTCTTACTTTTAATGTTCCAAGTTCAGAAGTAATAACTGTTGAACCTTTTGTTACTGTAACTTGTACTTTAAGGTTTTTGTCATTAAATGCATCTAAATTAGCTTTTAATTCACCAGTTGTTGTATCTTCAAATACGTCAGCTTTGTTGTTATCAGCATCTAATGCTAAGAACTCAACTGTGTATCCAGCAGCTTTTAAAGCATCTAAATCAGCAGCTGCACCATTCACATTAATTGTTACTTTTTGACCTTTTGTGTCATTATCAACAGTAGTGTTATTTACAGCTACAGTTTCTACTTTATAAGCATATGCGAATTTAAATTCTTTTGTTTCACCTTTAATGTTTGCTTTTAAAGTGTACTCTTTGTTAGGAGCTAATTTACCTTCTAAAGTAACTTTCACAGTTTTACCACTAATAGATGGAGTGATTGAAGCTACTTTGTTACCTTCTACAGAAAGGTCTTCAGCTTTTAAAGTTTGTAGGCCTTCACCTTTAAGCTCTAAAGTAGTTGTAGAAGTTGCAGTTACAGATGCGATTTTTGCTTCTTTTGCTGGAGCATATTTTGCATCAGTTTTAGCAATAAATTGAGCTGCTTCTGCACGAGTTACAGCTTTATCAGGAGCCCAACCATTGTCAGTTCCGTTAGAAATTCCTAATGCTACTAGTACGTTAGCATATTTTGCACCCCAATGATCTTTAAGGTCAGCAAATTTTGTTTCTGCGTTAGGAGCTTCTAATTCGTAAGCTTTTACAAGCATAGATGCCATAGAAGCACGCGTGATTTGGTCATTTGGATTGAATAAGCCGCTACCGTCACCAACGATTACGCCTGCTTTTTCAACTGCAGCGATGTATGGAGTTGCCCAGTTGTCTTGTGCATCTTTGAAAGATGGTTTTGCTTCTTTATCAATTTCTAAACCTAAAGTAATTGCCATGATTTTTGCAGCTGAAGCACGGTCAATATTTTCAGTTGGAGCGAAAGTTCCGTCTGGTTTACCGTTAATTGCACCTTTTTCTACTAAGTAGTTAACAGAGTCAGCAGCCCATGCCGGTACGTCTGGGAATGTTTTTCCTGCTGCTGCAGCTGGAGTTACTACACCTGCTACCATTGCAGCTGTCATTGTTCCAGCAACGATTTTTTTGTAAGAGTTATTCTTTGCCATTTTTATGTATTTCCTCCTTTAGGAATATAATACCAATTTCATATTTTACGAAATTGGTAGAAATCATTGTGGTAAAAAAATCTTAATAAGGAAAATAAGAACTGAATTACCAAAATATGACCCACATACATAATACACCATTTCTGGACTTTTTTAAACATTTTTCAACATTAAAATACGACAAAAAATGGTGTTACTAGTTAATCATATTTATTTATCTCCTTATTTAGAAGATATATCAAGAACTGCATTTAAAATTCCATTCAAATATTCCAAATATATCTATATGGCATTATAACAAAGATATGTTACGGATTGCAACATTTAATTATAGAGATATTATGACATTGTTCGACAAAAATTACAGATATTTTTCGACATATTTCGTGTTTTGTTCAAAAAAAAAAAAAAAAAAAAAAAAAGCAGGTAACTTTTTGTTTTTTACTTTTATTTCCAATTATTCTTTCACGTAAATGAACCTTTAATCAGTGATTATTTTCTGTATCTCTACTGATTAACACCCTTGTATTCCGCCTCTAAAACAACAGGATAAACAATCCCGTAGCCCTTTCTTCCTATCTACAAATAGCAAAAAGAGGGTCTCCTCTAAAAGCTCGATTGTCTCTCGCTTTTAAGACCCTCTCTTTTTTTTAAATCTTGAATAATGTATTTTGATGCCTTTGAGATTTGTAGACGTAATTCGCTTACTCGCTGTACCAATCCATACTGTACATTTTCTTTTTGCTGTAGCTGTTTTGTTGCCATGTTGTATAGTGTTTCAGCAGTCCAATCTCCATCTACATTTCCAATAATAGGCTGATTTACTTGTTGTAAAAAGGAATCGATTTTCGGATCGTATGAAATGCCAATCATTGGCGTATTTGCAACAGCAGATAAGATCAGGGCATGAAGACGCATCCCAATTAAAAGCGAACACTCTGATAAAATAGATATTTTCTCATAAATATCCATTTGATATGGAAGCATATGAGCTTCCTCCCCCATTAAATTAATAATATCTCTCGATGCGCTTTGATCAAAAGGGCCATGCATAGGTACAAAAAGAATATGATATCCTTCTCTCTTTAGCTTCTTTAATGTTTCTGCTAACTTTCTCATATAATCTTCTTTTGCATCCCAATATCGTACACTAACAGCCACGACTTTTCCTTGTACAGACTGTTTTTGTAACCAATTCGATTTCCCTTCAGGCTGACATGCTAATACTGGGTCTGGGACAAGCTCAATGTCTTTTTTGACACCAATTTCTTTTAAATATAAAAAAGAATCTTCATCACGAACTGATACATATTCTGCCTTCGACACATGCCACTTGACTAACAAACGATTCTGTCTCTTTGTAATTGGGCCAATTCCTTGTGCGTAAATATAATACGGTTTCTTCAAAAAGCACGCTAAACGCATAATGCCAGTATAATATAAGATGCTTTTCACGCTTGTCTTATCTTGTAGCAAGCTACCTCCGCCACTAATTAATCCATCACTTTTTTTTATCTCTCGATAAATGGCTTTTATATCCCATCTATTTACTGCTTCTACACCGTACATTTTTCTCGTATAATCAGGGTCATTTGAAAGTACAACAAGTTCAAGAGTTGGCTCCTCTTCATACAACGCTTTAATAATTGACTGCAAAATCGCTTCGTCCCCCACATTATAAAAACCATAATATCCCGATAAAACTAACCGCACTCTTAATCTCCTCCAACATTCCGCAATCAACTCTTTTTATACTTGAACAAATTGCCATCAACTCCTCATCTAAAAAGGTTTGATAACGTAAGACTATATACTTAAACACTCATGAATGTTCTGTAACAAAACAAACCATCTAATTCCAAATTATTAGCATTTCACATCAGATATCAAAAAATTAGACAATCCCGTACTATATTCACTTACGTAAAAATGAAATTTGTTCTCTTTTCATCCATCCTAATTTCAAAGCACAGATTATATATAAAAATGAAACAATACCAAGTACTAGAAAACTAAATAGTAATGCAAGGAATCGTGAATTTGTTACATTAACGATATTCGTTAGCTCATACACCCCTGCTCCAAATATACAAGATATCATTATAACAGATAAAAAACGTATTATTGAAATAGAATATGCAAGGTATTTTCGAATATAAAAATAATTTATAACACAGATTGTCATATATGTGATAAACGTACTATATGCCGCTCCATCTATTCCAAATTTATTCACAAGCACCATGTTAAAAAATACTTTCAAACAACTTACACTAATCACAATCCATGCAGCTTGCATCGATCGATTAATTCCTTGCAAAATCCCTATTGATAATACCATAAATGATGAGAAATACGAACTTCCAATCATTACAGCTAACATGCTGCTTCCTTTCGCATCTGTAAATAATCCAATATTCAAAGGAACTGTTAAGGCAATCAACCATATTGTAAGTGGCATGGTTATCATATGTGCTAATTGATTGGTGCGCTGCACAGTCATCTTTGCTAACTGTATATCCTTTTTTGTTAACGCTGATGTTAATAACGGAATGAGTGGAAATACAATTGCACTGGAAAAAACAGCAATTAACTGCATAAATGCAAACCCACGACTATATATACCAAACTGTTCTTGAATGGTTGCTGACGACTCGTGTAATATGTTTGGAATGGTTACCGAATCAATCAAATTTAAAAGAGGCATAGATAATGCACCGACTGCAATTGGAATCGATACACGTAATATCCTTTTTCCATCCCTCTTGAAATCTTGAAATGCGTATATTTTACTTTTATAGCGATATGGACTTTTTATATAAATCCATCTCAAATAAAACAGTGAACAAAGAACACCAAGAAACGACCCAATCATGGCTCCGCCAGTTACAACACTACTACTTTCGTTTAAGATAACCAATATATAGGCGATGATTAGCATAAAAAAGACGCGAACAAATTGTTCAATTACTTGCGATGAACCCGTTGGTACCATATCACCAAACCCTTGAAAGTAACCACGATATACCGCCATATATGGTGCAATCAAAAGCGCAAATGATGTAATCATTAACGGAAGTCTAGTCTCTTGTCCTCCAAGCATATCGGCAATCTCACGAGACCATATCATAATCACACTAAATCCCAATGTTCCACATATCATGCCTATGATCGAAGCGGAAGTAAATAATTTTGCTATCCCTTCTTGATCATTCTTTTCATGCAGCTCTGCAACCAATTTAGATATTGCTAAAGGAACTCCCGCTACCGATAATGTTAAAGCAATCATATATACTGGAAAAATAAGGCGGAAAATTCCTAAAACCTCATCTCCCGCAATATTTTGTAACGGTATTTGAAAGAAGCTTCCTAATATCTTCGATAAAAAGGTTGTGATGGTTAAAATCGCTGCTCCCTTTACAAACTTTTTATTCATTTTCCGTCTCTTTTCTTTCTATATATTCCAAATCTATATGGCTTCATCATAAAGTATACAAAATCACCACATGCTCTTCTTATAGAATAGGAAGACAACAGTGTCCTATTTATAAAGAGCACTACTAAGCAAAAATTTTTGTACTCTGTTCTAACGAGAAACCAAAACCCCTTTATTTACAGTAGGTTCACTTTATCTCATTAAGTTATCATATCAAATTTCTTATAGGTTGAATACTTTTTTTCTATTTAAAAAATAGAAACGACAAGAAAATAATTCCTAACATAATTAACGATTGTCATATATATTCCCCTCACCTACTACTACTACTTTTCCTTATTCAACATGTGCTATAATGAAGCTATTGTTTAGTAAGAGGAGTGTACAAAAGATGCTAAAGTCAGTAAAAAAGTTATTGGGCGATTCACAACATCGGAAAATAAGAAAATATGAACAATTTGTGAATGAAATTAATACATTAGAACCACAAATCGAAGCATTATCAGATGAAGAATTGCGCCATAAGACGTTTTTATTTAAAGAAATGCTACAAAGTGGAAAAACAGTTGATGATTTAAAAATTGAAGCATTTGCTGTTGTTCGTGAAGCCGCAAAGCGTGTACTAGGGCTACGTCACTATGATGTACAATTAATGGCGGGACTTGTTCTATTAGAAGGAAATATTGCTGAAATGCCAACAGGTGAAGGAAAAACATTAGTATCCTCCTTACCAACATACGTTCGTGCTTTAGAAGGGAAAGGCGTTCATGTTATTACTGTCAACGATTATTTAGCAAAACGTGATAAAGAATTAATCGGGCAAGTTCATGAATTTCTTGGTTTAACTGTAGGCTTAAATATTCCCCAAATCCAACCAGATGAGAAAAAGCAAGCCTATGAAGCAGATATTACATACGGAATCGGAACGGAATTTGGATTTGACTATCTTCGTGATAATATGGAAACTTCAGCATTGCATCAAGTACAACGCCCGTACCATTTTGCAATTATTGATGAAATCGATAGCGTCTTAATTGATGAAGCTAAAACACCACTTATTATCGCTGGAAAAAAATCAAGCAGTTCTGAATTACACTATTTATGTGCGAAGGTAATTCAATCATTTAAAGACACTTTACATTATACATACGATGCAGAAACAAAATCTTCTAGTTTCACAGAAGAAGGGATTTCGAAAATAGAAGATTTATTTGATATTGATAACTTATATGATCTTGAACACCAAACATTATACCACTATATGATTCAAGCACTACGTGCGCATGTAACCTTCCAACGAGATGTTGACTACATTGTCCATGATGATAAGATTATGCTCGTTGATATTTTTACTGGGCGCGTGATGGATGGACGCTCTTTAAGCGATGGATTACATCAAGCGATTGAAGCAAAAGAAGGCTTACAAATTACGGAGGAAAATCAAACCCAAGCATCGATTACAATTCAAAACTTCTTCCGTATGTATCCTACATTATCTGGAATGACTGGTACAGCGAAAACAGAAGAAAAAGAATTCAACCGTGTGTATAATATGGAAGTAATCCCGATTCCAACGAACCGTCCTGTCATTCGTGAAGATAAAAAAGATGTCGTATACATAACTGCAGATGCTAAATATAAAGCTGTACGTGAAGAAGTCATCAAACGTCATCAAACGGGACAACCTATTTTAATTGGGACAATGTCCATTTTGCAGTCAGAAACGGTTGCGCGCTATTTAGATGAAGCTAATTTACCATATCAGTTATTAAATGCTAAAAGCGCTGAGCAAGAAGCGAACTTAATTGCAACAGCCGGTCAAAAAGGACAAATTACAATTGCGACAAATATGGCTGGACGCGGGACCGATATTTTGCTAGGTGAAGGTGTTCATGAGCTTGGCGGATTACATGTAATCGGTACAGAGCGTCATGAATCTCGCCGCGTTGATAATCAATTAAAGGGGCGCGCTGGTCGACAAGGTGACCCTGGAAGTTCTCAGTTCTTCCTTTCATTAGAAGATGATTTAATCCAACGTTTCGCACAAGAAGACGCAGAAAAGCTAAAAAAATCATTAAAAACTGACGATACAGGACTTATTCTTTCACCGAAAGTTCATGATTTTATCAATCGTACACAACTCGTTTGTGAAGGTAGTCATTTCTCTATTCGTGAATACAACTTAAAATTAGACGATGTAATCAATGAACAACGAAATGTGATTTATAAACTACGCAACCACTTCTTAAACGAAGAAACAAATATGATTGAAATGGCAAAACCGATGATTGAGCATACGGTCGATGCTGTTGCAAAGAGATATCTTCTAGAAGGTATGGTTCCAGAAGAATGGGATTTTGATTCTTTAATAGAAGAATTACATTTAATTATGCCTACAATAGAGTTGCCAATTTTATCAGCAAATACAGTGAACTCCATCGAAGAGCTACATCGCCTATTGGCTGACCCGTTAGCAAAGCATCTTCATAAAGTGCAAGAATTAGAGGATCATTCCGAACTGCAACAAGCGCTACGTCAAGTTGGACTGCACTTCCTTGATAAAAACTGGATGAATCATTTAGAAGCAATGACTCATTTAAAAGAAGGAATTGGTCTAAGACAATATCAACAAGAAGACCCGACACGAATCTATCAAAAAGAAGGTCTTGATATTTTCTTATACACGTATGGGAATTTCGAAAAAGAGATGTGTTTATATATCGCACGACATGTAACCGTTTCTCAAAACGCATAGTGAGGTGAATTTTCATGTTATCATTCTTAAAAAGAGCAAAGAAAAAAGGAAAAGATACAACAGTTTCTAGTAATGAGTTATTAGGACAAGAAGAAGCAAGCTCCCCAAGTAAAAATGTAAAACCTACATTATACTTTCATCCTGCGTGGGGAGAAGTTGCACAAGAACAACAGTATATTTATCGATTCTTACATAAAGAGTTGCCACAGTTACAGGAAAATCAACTTTCTCTATCAGGGATTGAGGTTGAAAAACAAGATAATGGGTACAACGTAATTGCCTTTATTCGTAGCAATGTATCAAAGCCTATTCAATTTGATACATTCACGTTACTTCTATCCAACAAAGAAGGAGAGGTATGCGCACGCAAAACATTTGATTTTTCAACATTAGGCGAAATCCCTGCAAATGTAAATATGCCGTGGGTATTTACATTTGAGCAAGAAACACTAACAAGTGCCTCTCTATCCGAAACAGATTGGGAATTGGCATTTGAATTAAAAGGTGAGCATCGCTTAGATTTGGATCCAACATGGGAAACACAATTACCAGCAGAAAACAAAGAGGCCCTTCAAAATTTAGTAGCAGATTTAACACCACCTAACGAAGGTGAACTGAACTTTTTAGGAATTCAGGTACAGCAAATGGACACTGGGGATCTTCATACAACGATTCTAATTCGGAATGGACTGAAACAAACGATTCAACTTGAACAACTTCCACTCAATATTATTGATGCTTCACAAGAAGTTATTGCGACTGGTACCTTTACATTGCCTAATCTTAAAATACAGGCGAATACAACTAAACCATGGTCATTCACTTTCCCTGCTTCACTTGTAACAAAAGAAAGTGTGGATCTATCTACTTGGAAAGTAATCGTACCACAAGAGTAAGACAATACGGATCTATGAAAAGAGCCTATCTAGCAATCTCCAGATAGGCTCTTTTTCTATGTAAAATCTATTTTGTTACGAGTAAACGGTCAATATGGTATTGTGCTTCTAATCTACACATTTCATCCACATGTTTTACATTATGTCTCTTTAATTGTTCTTTCTGTTCTTCCGTCGGCTCTTCATTAATTAGCTCATTTATTTTCTCGTTTACTCTCATTGCTAATGCTTGATGGAAATCTGGATGTTCTTTTAGTTCACGATCTACTTTATGAAGCCAAGTCGATCTTGTGTATAAGTATTGTTTCCACTGCTCAACAAACTGTTGCATATCAAATTTTTCTGCATTCCACTCAATGTCTTTCATATACTGTTCAAAAGAAGCAACAATTGAGCGCGTAATCCCAATTTTTACACCATGTGGTAACTGTTTGTACATCAAATTTTCCCTCCAGCTTAAAGCTCCTCCAAATAAAAGGAAGATTAAATTCGTATATTATTAATGATAGCATATTGCTAATACAAGATGTTACTATACTGCCTAAAAAAATAAATGTCAACTTTAATATAAAATACTAATATATCAATATTAAAACCTTCCAAACATAGATTCACCTAAACACTGTATGGAGAAAGATAAAAAAATAACTTTTACCACTACATATAATGATCTCTTTCATCTTTAGAAAAAGAACGCACTATGCTATAATGAACAAATTAAATCTTATACTATATACTTTGGAGGCTTTATGCTAACTTTTGAAGAGAAATTATCAATTATCGAGTCCTTCCCGCAACTAGAAAGAAAAAATGTATCGTTAAAGCGCGTTAACTTTCACTTTGAAGAAAGTCGTTTAGACAAAAAGAACGTTGTCTATCATTTACACCCAAATGGAAATGGTTTCGTATATGCAAGTGGAGTTAGCGGTTATAAAACAGATGATAAAGGCATGGTAAATATCCGCGATTTTTCAGCAGATGAACTGCGAACACTCATTCAAAAAGCAATTGAGCGGCTGTCACATAATCCAGAAGAAATCGTGGTACAAGCTGCACCGGTAAAAGAAGAGGAGTGGCAGAATGAAGACGGTCATACGCTTACACTTATTCATGAAGACGATATGTGGAACGTATACGCCGGCTTAAACTTAGATGGTACATTTAATTCCTATCCAGAAGCAGCGGAATATCTAGATGAAGAAGGCTTTTCACGTAAATAAGAACGAAACAGGAGCCCTTTGACTCCTGTTTTTCTTCTATTTCTTCGCACCTTTTAACGATTCGCGAAGTATAAATTTTTGAAGCTTTCCGCTTGCATTTCGCGGAAGTTCATCGACAAATATATAATGACGTGGACGCTTATAATCAGCCAATTGATCGCTTTCTTTACAAAATCTCTCTAAGTCAGCTGCTGTTACATACTCATCTTTTTTCACAATCACTGCAACAACACGTTCCCCCCACAATTCATCTGGTTCACCAAGAACAGCAACATCCAATACACCTGGATGACTATGAAGGAAATCTTCAATTTCACGCGGATAAATATTCACTCCGCCGCTAATCACCATATCATCTACACGATCAGCCACATATAAATAACCATCTCTATCTAAATATCCTAAATCACCTGAATGGTACCAACCCTTGTACAACACTTTTGCTGTTGCCTCATCATGATTATGATAGCCCGCCATCATACATGGCCCACGCAAAATAATCTCCCCTACTTCATAAGGAGATAGTACATCATCTGGTTCAGATGGCCCCTCCTCATTTGGCTTCACAATGCGAATTTCATGGCTAAAGCAAAGCGTCCCCGCCGAACCAGCTTTCGTAATTTGATCTTCTTCTACTAAAAAAGCAACGACTGGGCCCATTTCTGTCATGCCATAAATTTGGACAAGATCAATAAAAAGACGCTCCTTGCATTCTTTCACAAGTGCCGGTGCCATTGCCGCTCCGCCATATATCCCAATCTTCATCGATTGTAATTCATACTGTGACAAATCCTCTTGCAACATCATATTCCACATCGTTGGCGCCGCAAAGAATGTTGTAATTTTTTCCGTTTCTATTGTATGTAATACTGTCTTTGTATCGAAGTGGTGTAAAATAACATTTTTTCCGCCGACTTGAATACGCGGCAAAATGCCAGCATTTAATTCTCCGCAGTGATAAAGCGGCGCTACCGCAAGCCCGATACTGTCTCTGTTATACTTTAAGAAATATGTACAAATCATACTATGCTCTGCAATTTCACGGTGACGGTGTAACACGCCTTTTGGATGACCTGTTGTACCACTTGTATATAGCATAGAACAAAAATCTGTTTCTTCTACTACTATATCAATTTCTGTCGATCGTGCAGCCTGTACTTTTTCATGATACGACTCAGCATAATTGGGTTTGTCATCTTCTATATACCAAAAAGAACTGTTTGGAAAGTGTTTTTCAATAGCGGCAACTGTTTGTTCAACAGTTTTTTCAAATACAACAACTTTTGAGGATGCATCTTGAAGAATATAAGCGACTTCTTTTGCTTTTAAGCGGAAATTAATTGGATTGAAGATTGCGCCGATTTTAGAACAAGCTAGATAAACGTTTACGAACTCATGACAATTATATAAATAAACTGATACAGTATCCCCCTTTTTCACCCCTTCAGCTAATAAAGCATGCGCCGTTTTATTTACTTGTTCATCCCACTCTTTATATGTCCAGCGGATATTTCTTGTCGGTTCCACTAACGCTTCTTTATTTGGATACTTGCCAACTGTTAAATCAAAAATTCTCCCAATCGTCATATACATGCCAAAATATGCCCCCTTTATACTTTCATAAATTTATCATTTCGTGTATAAGTAGACATTTCCTCCACATTTTTACCTTCTTTTTCTGATATTTCTCGACATGAAAATGAACCCGCTGTTACTGTCCTAAAATAGCGAGATAAAAAATACATCATCGTAGGAGAGGTCTTGGTATATGAAATTATATTGGTGCAAAGGTATCGGTATATGAAATTATATCGGCGCAACTAACCCTTTTATCGGCGATTGAGCACGATATATCGGCGCAAAATGAAAAATATCGGCGGTTCGACACGAAATATCGACCGGTCGACAAAATTCGTCACCTCATCGTGACTAAAAAAAGAGCCAATCCAAAAGGACAGACTCATTTTCTCTTAACAAAATAGTTCTTCTAAAATCTTTAGCTTATCTTCTGTATATTTTACATAGCCATCATTGTATGACTTTGGATCTTTCGGATTGGCAAAATGCGTAATAGCTCCTGTTTTCGGATGGACAAACTTACTTGACGCACCGCAACCAAGACCAATAATAGATTGCACTTCTTCCATAATTACAATATTATAGATGCTCTCTTGCGTTGGCATCGCATACCCTACATTCTCTAAATTGCCTAAAATATTTTTTTGACGATATAAGTAGTATGGTACGTAATTATGCTTCTTCGTCCACTCTTCTGCTTCATGCATCATCGCAGTAATTTCTTCGCGACCTGCTACTTTATATTTCCGCTTATTTTGCGTCATTTCAGAAGCACGTTTAAATGATAATGTGTGCACAGTTAATGATTCTGGCATTAACTTTTCTGTTTCAGCTAACGTATGCTGAAAGATTTCTAATCCTTCACCTGGAAGACCAATAATTAAGTCCATGTTAATATTGTTCATTCCCATTTTACGTGCTAAATGATACTTCTCAATTGTCTCTTCTACTGTATGATGGCGTCCAATCGCCTTTAACGTTTCTTGATGGTATGACTGCGGATTAATGCTAATGCGGTCAATATTCCATTTATTTAATACGTCTAGTTTTTCTGGTGTAATGGTATCCGGACGCCCTGCCTCAACCGTTACTTCACGCACTTTTTCCACATCTGGGAAGGATTCATACATTTGTTCATACAGCATATCCATCTCTTCTGCTGTAATACTTGTCGGTGTACCTCCGCCGTAATAAATCGTCGTAACTTTAATTCCCTTTTCCTTTAAGAACGTACCAATTTCACGAATTTCATAATGCAAACCACCTAAGAATGAATCAACAGATCCTTGGCGCCCGTTAATCGCATAAGCTGGGAACGTACAATAAGCACATTTCGTTGGACAAAACGGAATACCGATATAAATACTTACTTCTTCTTTTAAGCGATATAAATCAGGAATAACTGATAATTGACAATCGACGATGCGCTGCAATAATTTAATCTTTTCTTCATCAATTAAATAACTATCACGAAGTTCCTTATGTGCCTCTTCTTTTGACATACCACTTTGCAGCATTTTATGAAGAAGTTTTGTTGGACGTACCCCTGTTAAAATTCCCCAGCTTTGTTTTATTCCAGTTAGCTGCTGTAAAACAGAAAGATACACATAGGAAACAACATGCTTCACTTGTTTCATACGTTCTTTTTCTACTTCATAAGAAGATAAATCTTTAGAAAATGTTTGCTCATATACATTTCCTGTCACAACGTCTGTTAAACGAGCAGAAGCCGTTACATTTCCTTCAATTTGTATATCAACAATAAGATTGGCCTCTTCTTTCTCAAACCCTATCGTACTCTCCTCAAAAAACAAGCCGCTAATATGTTGTAGCGGACGTAAAAAACGATCATCTTGTAACGTTTTAATTGAAATTAACAACCCTTATCACCTTTTCATTTGTAAACTCTCTTTAGTTTACTTGAAGGGCGTTTTTAGGTCAATATAGAAGATTTTACTACTTTTCTATGTGAATCATGTATTGCCTTCCCTCTTTTTCTCTCCTCATTCAATCGCCATTTTGTGTAACTTACAAATACGTAACCTAACTAAAAACGGACTATTATATGCCTATAATAGTCCGTTTAAATCATTCAATCATTCTGGTTATATTTTCTTTTATTCACTACTAACATTAGTAGTCCCAGCACAAACAGCACTCCACCTACATGTCCTCCATATGACATATTGCCACCCGTCTGTGGTAATTGTTTTCCGCCACCTTTTGATGATCCATGTACTTTGGATTTCTCTTGTACTTGATGTTTTCCAAACTGTCTTGTTTCTTCTGTCAATTTTGTTCCTTCTGGCTGTGGTTGGCCTTCTAATTCATCTGTTATTCCCCAGATTTCTTCCCCCACACCTTCTACTTGCGGTTTTTCTGCTTTTGAATCCTGTAATTTCTCTTCTCCTGCTTCTTTCTCTGTTTCCAGCTCTGGGCGCTCTTCTTTTAACTCACCTGTTATTTCCCAAGTCTCTTCTATTTTCTGCTTTTCTACTTTTGCATCGTGTAGTTTCTCTTCTTCCACTTCTTTCGCTGTTTCCGGCTCTGGGCGCTCTTCTTTTAATTCATCTGTTGTTTCCCATGGCTCTTCTGTTTCTTCCTCTTTCCCAATACCTTCCACTTGTGGCTTCTCTACTTTTGCATCATGTAGCTTTTCTTCTTCCACTTCTTTCGCTGTTTCCGGCTCTGGGCGTTCTTCTTTTAATTCATCTGTTGTTTCCCATGGCTCTTCTGTTTCTTTCTCTTCACCCACGCCTAACACTTGTGGCTTCTCTACTTTTGCATCATGTAGCTTTTCTTCTTCCACTTCTTTCACTGTTTCTGGCTCTGGGCGTTCTTCTTTTAATTCATCTGTTGTTTCCCATGGCTCTTCTGTTTCTTTTTCTTCCCCTACACCTTCTACTTGTGGCTTCTCTACTTTTGCATCGTGTAGTTTCTCTTCTTCACTTTCTTTCGCTGTTTCCGGCTCTGGGCGTTCTTCTTTTAATTCATCTGTTGTTTCCCATGGATCTTCTGTTTCTTTTTCTTCCCCTACACCTTCTACTTGTGGCTTCTCTAC
>NZ_JAKUEH010000017.1:0-74840 GCF_022662815.1 Bacillus cereus group sp. BfR-BA-01492 | reverse complement strand
CCGGCCGCTAGAATGCTCGGTGGCTTCACTCCTTCCTCCGAGGCAAAGTGCGCCTCTTTGTCAGGAGTTCCATCCCCCTCCCATTCTGAACGAGCCGCCTCCGCTTTTCTTACTTCCCAACACCGCAGCAGTTTTTATATTTTTTACCGCTACCGCATGGACATAAGTCGTTACGTCCAACTTGTTCACCTTTGACAACTGGTTTTTTCTTTGCTTCTTCACCGCTATCTACTGGTTGAACTGCTTCTCCTTGTGCTACTTCTTGGCGCTCTAGATTTTGTTCAATTTCCGCTTTCATAATGTAACGAGAGATTTCTTCTTCAATGGAAGCAACCATTGCTTCAAACATCGCAAAGCCTTCCATTTGATACTCACGAAGTGGATCAATTTGACCGTAAGCACGTAAATGAATCCCTTCACGAAGTTGATCCATCGCATCAATATGATCCATCCACTTCGTATCTACAACACGGAACACAACAACTTTTTCAAATTCACGCATTTGTTCTTCTGGCAGAAGTTTTTCTTTTGCATCATAGCGCTCTAATACTTTTGCCATAATTGGTTCGCTCATCTCTTCTGGTGCAAGACGACGTAATTCTTCTTCCTTAATGTCGCCTTCTTCAAGAAGAGTTGTATTTAAGTAGTCAATGAGACCTTTTATGTTCCAATCTTCTTCCACTTCTTCTTGTGTATGAAGCGCAACTGCTCGGTCTATCGTAGACTTCATCATCCCTTCGATGATGCTTCTTAAGTTTTCAGATTCCATTACTTCTTGACGTTGTTTATAAATTACTTCACGTTGTTGACGAAGTACATCATCATATTGTAGAAGCTGCTTACGTGCATCGTAGTTGTTTCCTTCTACACGTTTTTGTGCTGATTCTACCGCACGAGAAACCATTTTACTTTCGATCGGTTGTGAATCATCCATTCCGAGGCGATCCATCATCGCTTTCATATTATCAGAACCGAAGCGGCGCATTAGTTCATCTTCCATAGATAAATAAAACTGCGTCACACCAGGGTCTCCTTGACGTCCCGCACGACCGCGTAACTGGTTATCAATACGGCGGCTCTCATGGCGTTCTGTCCCGATAACGGCTAAACCGCCAGCCTCTTTTACACCTTCACCTAGCTTAATATCTGTACCACGTCCAGCCATATTTGTCGCGATTGTTACAGCGCCTTTCACACCAGCTTCTGCAATAATGTCGGCTTCACGCGCATGGTTTTTCGCATTTAAGATGTTATGACGTACACCTTTTCTTGTTAACATTTTTGAGATAAGCTCTGACGTTTCAATTGCTACTGTACCAACAAGGACTGGTTGACCATTTTTATGACGTTTCACAATATCTTGAACAACCGCATTGAATTTGCCTTCCATCGTTTTAAAAATTAAATCTGCACGGTCATCACGAACAACAGGTCTATTCGTCGGAATGACAATAACATTCATATTATAAATGTTGCGGAACTCTTCTTCTTCTGTCTTCGCTGTACCTGTCATACCTGATAACTTTTCATACATGCGGAAGTAGTTTTGGAATGTAATTGTAGCAAGCGTCATGCTTTCATTTTGAATTTCTACGCCTTCTTTTGCTTCAATTGCTTGGTGTAACCCTTCACTGTAGCGGCGTCCTTTCATAAGACGACCAGTGAATTGGTCTACGATCACAATTTCGCCCTCTTGTACAACATAATCCGTATCACGGTGCATTACAACGTGTGCGCGAAGAGCTTGATTAATATGATGAAGAAGTGCTACATGTTTTAAATCAAATAAGTTTTCAATATGGAATGCTTTTTCCGCTTTTGTAATTCCATCTTCTGTTAACATCACATTTTTTGTTTTCACATCAAATGTATAATCTTTTTCATTTTCTAATGTGCGAACAAATGCATTCGCAAACATATATAGTTCTGTTGATTTTTGTGCCTGTCCAGAAATAATAAGCGGCGTACGCGCTTCATC
The DNA here is from genome assembly GCF_022662815.1 of Bacillus cereus group sp. BfR-BA-01492. Taxonomy (NCBI): domain Bacteria; kingdom Bacillati; phylum Bacillota; class Bacilli; order Caryophanales; family Bacillaceae; genus Bacillus; species Bacillus cereus group sp. BfR-BA-01492. The sequence goes on along the minus strand of NZ_JAKUEH010000017.1, from coordinate 72,862 downwards.
TATTAAGATAGAATCGACTTCATCGATAATCGCAAAATGAAGCGGACGTTGCACGCGCTGCTCTTTATATAGCACCATGTTATCACGTAAATAGTCAAAACCAAGTTCATTGTTCGTACTATATGTGATATCAGCAGCATACGCAGCTTGTTTCTCCTCCCGCGACATACTATTTAAATTAATTCCTACTGTTAAACCAAGAAATTCATGAAGTTGTCCCATTTCACTTGCGTCACGCTGTGCTAAATATTCATTGACTGTCACAACATGAACACCTTTACCTGTTAAAGCATTTAAATATACTGGTAAAGTAGACGTCAACGTTTTACCTTCACCAGTTTTCATTTCTGCTATATTCCCTTCATGTAAGGCAATACCACCCATTAACTGAACTGGGTATGGGCGCATACCCAGAACGCGGTGTGCTGCTTCTCGCACAACAGCGAAAGCTTCTGGTAATAAATCATCTACTGTCTCACCTTTTGCCAGACGCTCTTTAAACTCAGCAGTTTTTCCCTTTAATTGTTCATCAGTTAATGGCTTTATTGTCGGTTCAAGTGACTCGATTTGATCTACCATTTTCTGCATACGTTTAATTTGGCGTTGATTTGCATCAAATACCTTTTTTAAAATACCGATCATAGGAAATACGCTCCTCTTTTTATTAAAATAAAACTTCTGATTGCGTGCTCTCTATATTTCATCAATCAGTCGTGATAAAAAGCAAATTTATGTTCTGCCAATTTCTCTCCTAATTTAAAAAACCAAAATGTATAAACCTAATGATAATTGTAACACTTGTTTTATAGCTATGACAACAATCGTCCAAATGTATCCTTTATATAAAGTAACTCGATTTTTTAAACTATGACAAAAAACTAGACAAAAGTTTTATAAATTAGCGCTTCGCTTCATACAAAATAATAAGCACATTCTATTTCATAAAATTTAAAAAAGCGTAGCCTTTGACAGCTACGCTTTTGAATCGTTATTTTGCTTCAATTAATCCATATTTTCCATCTTTGCGGCCATATACAATATTTGTTTCGTTTGTATCCGCATTTGTGAAGACGAAGAAGTTATGACCTAACATATCCATTTGTAAAATTGCCTCTTCAACGTCCATTGGTTTTAAGTCAAATCGTTTTGTACGCACAAGTTCTAATTCATCTTCCTGTACTTCTTCTTGACCTAATTGATTTGGAAGAATAAAGGCAGTTTTAGCAGAACCTTTTTCACGTAATTTACGATTTACTTTTGTTTTATGTTTACGAATTTGACGCTCAATTTTATCAACTACTAAGTCAATTGCAGCGTACATATCGCTATGAGTTTCTTCGGCACGAAGTAATAAGTCTGTGAATGGAATTGTTACTTCGACTCTTTGCTTGCCAGAGTATACTTTTAAATTGACTTTCACTTCTGGGAATGTATCAAAATAGCGCTCTATTTTGCTAAGTTTCTTTTCTACATATTCCTTTAATGCTGGAGTTACTTCAATATTTTCACCACGAATGTTGAATTTCATAGATGAATTCCTCCTTTCAAGCCTATGTATATTGTTTCGACACTGGCTTAAAAAAACCTTTTAACTTTTTAAAAAAGTTGTTGAAATTGCAATTTTTATCATTTTTTGTTGAAAAGAAAAGATGCATCGTTTCTATTTTCATTTTACCCTATTAACATCATAAATAACGAATATAAGTATGGACAATTCGTTACAGAAAAGAAACAACTTTTTGACAATACTTTCTGCATACGATCGATAGCGGTTCTGCCTAACAGGATCCATACAACATAAAAAACCCTTGCTGAGGCAAGGGTTTCCAATTATATAAACGTTGCCACAATCGCAGCTCTATGTTCTCCAAATCCTTTACAACTTCACAACATTCACTGCTTGCGGCCCACGTGCTCCATCTACGATATCAAATTCCACACTTTGTCCTTCTTCTAATGTTTTATACCCCTCTTGCTGAATTGCAGAAAAATGGACAAAAACATCATCACCATCTTCGCGCTCAATAAATCCAAATCCTTTTTCTGCATTGAACCATTTTACTCTTCCTTGCATGTTTGTTCCATTCCCTTCACTCTAAAAATCAGGACATTCGCCCTATAGTTTGACTATAACGAATGACAACTTATCAAGTCAAAGAAGACTTGTCGTCTTTTTATTGTATCTTTCGACATCCACTATCCTCGGCAAAGTGTCAAACTAGATACACTTTGCGCACCTGCATGATATAGTAATTTACCGACTTGTCTCACCGTAATCCCCGTCGTATATACGTCATCTATAATTAAAAGATGTCGCCCTGTTAAACGCTCTGCTTCTTGAAAGTAAAAGGGATTGGCAGCAGCCATTCTCTCTATTCTCCCTTTTTTACTCTGTTTCTCTGTCTCTTTTCTAGTTAAAGATGTTGGTAAAATGGGAATTGGTAAGCAAGCCGCTAATCGTTCAGCCTGATTAAAGCCGCGCTCATATTCTCGTTCCTTACTAAGGGGCACAGGAATAAGGAATTGCGCATTTGAAAAGTATTTTTGAAATGTCGATACAAAGCCAACTTGAAAAATCTTCACAAGCTCTGCATCACCTCGAAACTTAAACCGTGCTAATATCTCTTTCATTCCATCATGATACACATATGTAGAACGATTCATTATGAAGGGAAAGCGATTTTCCTCTTTCCATTTCACACAATCTCTACAAATGTCCCCGCATCTATATGCTGGATCAAGAGAAGAGAAAGGACGACCACAGTCATAACAACATTCTCCTATAATATAAGAAAGTTTTCGTTCACATAGATTGCATATGCATCTATCGTGAGACCGAATAAAAAAAGAATACCAACTCGCTTCTTCGGCAATATAATCGTCACAAAATAAACAGTGCATCAATCTATCAACCCTTCTCGTTTAGCCCTTTTATTCATAAATTGAATATGTTTCTTCGCATCAGTCATTGCCTTCGTTTTTCCATAATGAAAATAAATGACTTCTCCCTTTGGATTGCGAGAACTTCTACCAACGCGGCCAGCTATCTGAACAAGCGCACTTTCAGAAAAAATATCCTCTTCTGCACCTAGCACAGCTACTTGTAAATTCGCGACCGTTACACCTCTCTCCAATATCGTTGTAGTTATGAGCAATGGTATATCCCCTTTACGAAATGCCTCTACTTTCTCTTTTCTCATTGGATCTTCTGCATGAACACCGGTAATTTTATGATGTAAACTTTGTAACACAGCCGTTACTTCCTCTACATAACAAATATGAGGAACAAATAAAAAGATAGGATAATGTTTTTGAAGATATATAAGAAGCCAGTCTAATAGAACTTGAGGAATTTGTTTACGTCTAAGTAGTTTTCTCCAGTTCCCGCACCATCTTAATTTAGGAACTGGTAAAGGGTGACGATGGTAACGCCCTGGTATAATGACACCTTTCTGTTTACCATTTTGCACACTCCGTTTCCATTTTTCTTCTGGAGTTGCTGTTAAATAAATATAGGAAGCATCCTCCTTCACCGCTTTTCTTACGGCCTCATGTAACATATAATCCATCGCATACGGAAAAGCATCGATTTCATCTATAATCATGACATCAAACGCCCTATAATAGCGAAGCAACTGATGCGTTGTAGCTACGATAAGCATCGCTTCTGTCTCATATTCTTTACTACCTCCGTATAATGCCGCAAATGGTACAGCCGGAAACACTTCTTGTAGCCGGGGAGCCAATTCTAATACAACATCTTTTCGAGGCGTCGCAATACAAACACGCTTACCGCTTTTAAGCGCTTCATCTATGCCGTAAAACAACATCTCTGTTTTCCCAGCACCACATACCGCCCAAATAAAAAAGGACCCTTTCTGTTTAATCGCTTCTACTACTCCCTTTGCAGCTCTATTTTGCCCTGGCGACAATACGCCTTTCCACTGTAAGGCATGAGGAAAACACTCTTGTTTCTCTTCGCAAACACTTCGAACAAGCATCGTACATTCACTTACCCGTCCCATCATGATACACTTCCGGCAATACGTACATACTTGATTACACCTTTTGCATAAAAAGGATGCAAATAAACGTTTTTCTTGATTCCCGCAACGTTGGCATATATAATCGGAAGATTTCCGAACAATTCCTTTTTCTAATACAATCTCCCCTCTACTTATGAAATCGTGCAACTGTTCTTTTGACAATGAAAGTTCGTGTAATAACATTTGTCTTCCTTTACGTATCATTAGACACCCCCTTCTCTACTTTACTTCCTTTTCATAACACTGTAAAAAATCAAAAAAGCCGATAACCTACTTATAAAATAGTAAGCTATCGACTTTATACACATGTTTTATATGTTACAAATCTTAGAATCTACCATAACCTAAGAAATGTTTTTGATTGTAGCTGCTGCTTAAGCTAGAGTATGCAATACCTTTATCACCAGCATGAATCATTTGTCCATTACCAACATAAATACCAATGTGAGATGGACCTGCTTTGTAAGTACCTTGGAAGAATACTAAATCTCCTGGTTGTGGACTGCCTACTTTAGAAACAGAGTTCCAGTAACCAGCAACATCTTGACGACCTACACCATACACATAAGAGATAAAACCACTGCAGTCAAAACCGCCGTTTGATGGAGATGCACTTCCCCAAACGTATGGCATACCTAAATATTGCTGTGCTTTACCAATTACACCAGGAGCTGGTGTTGGAGCTGGATTTGGCGCTGGAGCTGGATTTGGTTTTTTCGATTCGTTTTTAGGCTGTTCTTTTTTAGGCTGTTCTTGCGCAGCTTGTCCGCCATTGTTTGCCGGAGCTGCTTGTTGTGTTTGAGCTTCTGCTTGTTGTTTTTGAGCAGCCGCTTCTTGTGCAGCTTTTTCTTGTTCTTCTTTTTCAGCTAATTGTTGTAAATATAACGCTTGCTTTTCAAGCTCTTTTAATTGACCTTCTGTACTTGTCATATTTTTTACAACAGTGTCCATTTTACCACTTAATGCATTTACTGCTTCTTGTTTTTTCGCTTTTTCAGCATCAAGTTCTTTCTTTGCCGTTTCAATTTTTGATTGTGCTTCTTTCAGTTCTTTTTGCTTTTGCTTAACTGTTTCAACATCTTTTTTCACAGCTTCTTGATCGCTTTGTTGCGTTTTCATAATATCTTCATCAGATTCAAGAATTTTAGAAACTGAAGTTAAACGATCTACTAAATCAGCAATGTTCTTAGAGTTTACAACAACCTCTGTTACAACGTTCGTATTTGGTTGTTCTTGAAGCGCTACTAAACGTTTTCTTAGCAATTCTTCACGTTTTGAAATCTTTGTTTGTAATTCAGCAATATGCTTACTTTTCTTCTCAATTAATTGCTCTGTTTCAGCAACTTTTTTTGTTGTTTCATCAAGCTTCGCTGTATTCTCTTGAACAGACTTATCTAAATCTTGAATCGTTTTATTTAAGTCATTCATTTGCTTTTGAAGCTCATCACGTTCTTGTTGTTGTTTATGTAAAGTATCATTTTGTGCATTAATTTGTGTTTTTACGTCATCAATCTTTTCTGCAAATACAGTTGGTGCTACCACTGAAAACATCATTCCTGCAGCCAATGCGCAAGATGCCATCTTTAGCTTTTTCATTTTGTTTTTACACCGCTTTCCTTTTTTCTTTTCCGAATATAATCTACTAAAATTTATACCATAATTCGGCAGATTTTTTGCCAATGTTACGTTTTTGTAAAATAAATGTAATATTTTTTCGGAAATCCAAGCAAAAACCAACTCTAATTCTATATATATTTGTAGAATCGTAAGAAAAAACATCGCTTTTTTACATCATTGTTATCTATTTGTTACAGAAAAAAACGTAGGGATTTCCCTACGTTTTTTCCAGTATACAAACCATTGCTTAACTTACTTTTATTCCACCCATTTTTCAGCCCAATTTTGGACCTCGTTCATAACACTTTCCAGTGATTTTCCTTTATCAGTTAGTCCGTATTCAATTCGGACAGGTACTTCTGGATACACATTACGAACAACAATGCCTTCGCTTTCTAATTCCTTTAGACGCTCTGACAACATACGATCGCTCATATTCGGGATAATATCAGCGATTTCTCTAAAACGCTTCGGCTCTTCTAATAAAGATTTAATAATTAAACCCGTCCACTTCTTACTAAGCAGTGTGAAGGCCGACTCGAACTTTGGACATAAGCAAGAATTATGCTCCATATGTTTCACCTCTCTTCTATTATAATATAGTTTCTTATAAAAAGTAAGCAATAAAACTTTCTTCATTTGAAATTATGTACATTTTATCATTTCCAAATATTTACTTGTCAAATAAAGGGGGAATTAAATTCACGTTTTTTCCTCACCACTACTAACTAGTCTTCTCAAATTGAGGGCCTACAAGCAGTAAAACTTCCACTTTTGAAATAGAAATACACGGTAAAATTAACGTAACATACCAATCCGTAAAAAAACTCTCTTCAAAAAAGAGAGCTTTTACATTTTTTATTTTGTATACCATCCTAAACCAATTGAGCCTTCTCCTAAATGCGTACCAATAACAGCTCCAAAATAACTAGTGCGAATTGTAACATGTGGATATTTCTCTTGCAATTCTTGCTTCCATGCCTCTGCTTCCTCTTCACGATTTGCATGAATAATAACAGCTTCCATCGGCAGACCTTTACTCGCCTGCTCATCAAAAATTTCAACAATGCGCTTTAATGCTTTTTTGCGCGTACGAATTTTTTCAAAAGGAATAATAACTTTATCTCTAAAATATAATACCGGCTTCACTTGAAGTAAGCTTCCAATAAACGCTTGTGCACTATTCAAACGACCGCCTCGTTGTAAATGGTGTAAATCATCCACAACAAAATATGCATCAATCGACTTTTTCATCTCATCAAATCGCTTTAAAATCTCTTCAGGTGTCTTACCTTCTCGCGCCATTTTTGCCCCTTCACGAACATAAAACCCTTGCACTTCACAACTGATTTCAGAATCATATGCGTAGACATCAATACCCTCTACCATCTGTCCAGCTGTTGTTGCTGTTTGATATGTCCCACTAATCCCACTTGAAAGGTGGATACTAATAACAGCATCATATTCTTTTGCTAATTCTTCAAACAGCTCGACAAACTTTCCAATTGCTGGCTGAGAAGTCTTTGGCAATTCTTCTTGTTCACGTACTTTTACATAAAAATCATCAGCTGTTATATCTTCTTCCTCTTGATAAGATGTTGTTCCAAAAACAACATTTAATGGAATCATGTGTATATTGAGTTCTTCACGAATATGCTTTGGTATATATGCTGTACTATCAGTAACAATAGCTGTTCTCATTTTCGTACCTACCTTATAAAAAAGTTTTTATTTCTAATTTTACACGAAAACTAGAAAAGGTGCATTAATGTATGAAAATGCTGGTTAAAAATTATAATAAACACCTCGACAAATTACAACAAAAACATTAAATTTCTGTCTAAATTTACGATATATTTTCAAAAAATGTTTGAATCTAAAAACGCTCCCTTTTACAATGTAAATACTAGTGATTCCGAAAGATAGGGGCGTATACCATTGTTATTACAATATTTAACAATCAAAGACTACGGTGAGCACGAAATTGTCATTCAAAAATCAAGATTTATCTGTTATATTAGCCGAGCCAAAACTGAAGAAGAGGCGCAAGAATTTATCCAAAAAATTAAAAAGCAGCATTGGAATGCGACGCATAACTGTTCTGCTTATTTAATTGGCGAACAAGACCAAATTCAAAAAGCAAATGATGATGGCGAACCAAGCGGTACAGCTGGTGTTCCAATGCTAGAAGTACTTAAAAAACGCGGCTTGAAAGATACCGTCGTTGTCGTTACACGTTACTTTGGTGGTATTAAACTAGGGGCAGGCGGTCTCATTCGCGCATACGGAAAGTGTACAAGCGAAGGGATTAACCATGTAGGTATAGTCGAACGAAAACTAATGCGTGTGATGAAAACAGAAATTGACTATACATTACTAGGAAAAGTTGAAAATGAATTACGCCACTCTGAGTATGCTATCAAAGATATACACTACTTAGAGAATGTAACTTTTGATACATATGTAGAAGAAAATCAGAAACAAAACTTTACCGATTGGATGATTGAACTAACAAATGGGAAATGTACAATTAAAGAAGGCGATATGTTGTACCTTGAACAAGATGTTCTACAATAAATCTTGTTCTGAGTGAGAAATGGAAAAGACTATTCTAGCTTCCATTATGAAAATAGAATAGCTAAGATTATAACCTTACATTAAAAGGAGATTATATATGGAAGATCGTTATCATCATCTCCAGAAAAGAAGAGTAAAAAAGAAACGTAGACGTAAATTGGTTCTCTTTCTTATTTTTGCATGCCTATTCGGCAGTGTAGGGCTATACTTTCTTAATTCCTACTCTTCTCTTATGGAAATGTATAATGGCTTTACACGCGATAAATCCAAGTTACGTGCAGAAGATGTAGAAATTACAAAAACTCCATTTACCGTTCTTATTATGGGGATTGAAGATTATGCAACGGATGGGCAAAACGGTCGAACGGATTCCCTTATGTTTGCAACCGTGAATCCGAAATCTAAAAAGGTCTCCCTCATGAGTATTCCACGTGACTCACGGGTAACGATTGCAGGAAAGAATAAAAAAGACAAAATTAATGCCGCACATGCTTACGGCGGAGAAAGTATGGCAATAGACACTGTTGAAAACTTTTTACAAGTTCCTGTTGATCACTATGTAAAAATTGACTTTAAAGGATTTAAAGGAATTGTCGATGCAGTGGGGGGCGTTACTGTCGATGTCCCATTTGATTTTTGGGAACGTTCCGATACGAACTATGATAAAAAAATTCACTTTAAACAAGGAAAGCAAGATTTAAACGGAGAGGAAGCCCTTGCTTATGTTCGGATGCGAAAGCAGGATCCAAACGGAGATTACGGTCGTGCCGCAAGACAGCGTCAAGTACTTGCTGCTGTTGTACACAAATTGAACTCTGCATCAACCGTATTTAAAATTAAAGATTTAGCAGATGTAGTTGGAAAATATATAAAAACTGATATACCAATCTTTGATGGGCTCGCTGTTTACAAGAAATTTTCTGATTTCGATCCTTCTCATATCGAAACGTTAAAACTAGAAGGAGAAGACAAGAAAATAGATGGTATCTATTACTTCATTCCAGATGAAATGAGCATGCAAGTCACTCGTAATTCGATTAAGAAAAATATCGGAAAAGCTGATGAACAAACAGAATCAACAACCGATACAAACGAAGGAATAACAGAGCAAAATAAAGATGCAAACCAAAATGAATCTTCACAATCAGGTGCAAACGATGAGGAAAAACCTACTGTAAACAAAAAGACACCAGAGCCACCACCATCTACAAATGCGCATGCAGAGTGGATTATGCGAAATCATCAATAAAAAAGAGCCGATGCTACTCGATCGGCTCTTTTTTCGTTATTTATTAATATGTTGTAAGATTGCTGCGACAATACGTTCTGAAGCACGACCGTCACCGTAAGGATTGGATGCCTGCGCCATTTTATCATGCGCTTCTTTATTTGATAATAACTCATCCGCAAGTGTAAAGATCGTTTCTTCATCTGTACCTGCTAGTTTCAATGTACCTGCTTCAATTCCTTCTGGACGCTCTGTCGTATCGCGCAGAACAAGAACTGGCACACCAAGAGATGGAGCCTCTTCTTGCACACCGCCTGAATCTGTTAACATTAAGTAAGAGCGAGCTGCAACATTATGGAAATCAATTACATCTAGCGGTTCAATTAAATGAATGCGGCTATGATCTCCTAAAATGTCGTTGGCTGTTTCACGTACAACAGGATTCATATGAACTGGATATACAACTTGTACATCTTCGTGTTTCTCAACAAGACGCTTAATAGCACGGAACATGTTGCGCATTGGTTCCCCTAAGTTCTCGCGACGGTGCGCCGTCATAAGAACAAGACGGTCGTTACCGAGCTTCTCTAGAACGGGATGACTATATGTTTCTTTTACAGTTGTTTTTAGTGCATCAATTGCCGTATTTCCTGTTACAAAAATACGAGACTCGTCTTTATTCTCTTTTTGTAAATTCGTTGCTGATTTTGCTGTTGGAGAAAAATGCAGATCAGCCATCACACCTGTTAATTGACGGTTCATTTCTTCTGGATACGGAGAATACTTATCCCACGTACGAAGTCCTGCCTCAACGTGACCAACAGGAATTTGATTATAAAAAGCCGCAAGACTCGCAATAAATGTCGTTGTTGTATCACCGTGAACAAGAACGATATGCGGCTTTGCTTCTTTCATTACTTGATCCAGACCTTCTAAACCACGTGTTGTAATATCAATTAAAGTTTGACGGTCCTTCATAATATTCAAATCAAAGTCTGGTGTAATTCCAAAAATGTTTAATACTTGATCCAACATTTGACGATGCTGCGCTGTTACAGTCACAATCGATTCAATTTTATCTGGATGCTTTTGCAACTCTAATACAAGAGGTGCCATTTTAATCGCTTCTGGACGTGTTCCAAAAATCGTCATTACTTTTAAACGTTCAGTCATTTCACTGCCTCTTTTCTTTCACGAATTACAATGTTACTACTATACTTGATTATAGCCAAAAATAAAGCGAAGCAAAAGTAAGTGCTTCATTAGACAATAATTGAAACATTACGATTACAAATACTCTTTCTTCCTATCGAGTAATAATCGATTTTATGTTTCTTCACATCCTCATCAGTATAACAATTTCTCCCATCAAATAAAATAGGCTCTTTCATAAAGGCAATATATCTTGCTAATGGATATATTCGAATAGATTTCCATTCTGTTACAATAAACGCTACATGAGCTCCAACTATTGCTTCATCCATTATCGCTTCATATTGAATTTCATCACCAAATACTTGTTTGAGATGCGAAAGGGCTTGTGGATCGTATACAACGACATTCGCTCCTATCTTGATTAATTCTTGTATGACGACAAGAGATGGAGCTTCTCGAATATCATCTGTATTTGGTTTGAAAGATGCCCCTAACACGACTATTCTTTTTCCTTTCATATCTATCACTTGTTTTGCTTTCTCAATTAACAATCTTTGTTGATTATGATTCACCTCAATGACAGCCTTTAACAGTTTAAAGTCATGGGCAACATTTCCAGCGATTTGAACGAGTGCTCCAGTATCTTTCGGAAAACATGATCCTCCATAGCCAATACCGGCCTGTAAGAAAGAAGAACCAATGCGCTTATCCATTCCCATTCCAGCTGCCACTTCTATTATATTTGCTCCTGTTTTCTCACATATATTTGATATTTCATTAATAAAGCTAACTTTTGTAGCTAAAAAAGCATTCGATGCATATTTAATCATTTCCGCACTGCGGAGATCTGTTATAAATGTTTTGATTAGCAATTTCTTATATAAACCTTTTACCTTGTCTGCTACTTCTTTCGAACTTGCACCAATGACAATACGGTCCCCATAAAAAAAATCGTATACGCCTGAACCTTCTCGTAAAAATTCCGGATTCGATGCTACTTCTATTTGATGTTGACTACATACATTCTTATAAATCCACTTCTTTATTAACTCGTTCGTTCCTACAGGAACTGTACTTTTTGTAATGACGGTGACATCTTGATTTACATATGTGCCAATATCATAACAAGCATGCTGAATATAAGTTAAATCAGCAGTTCCATTTGGCAAAGAAGGCGTTCCTACCGCAATAAATATGTAATCCGAATGCGCAAATGCCTCCCTTTTGCTAGAAGTGAATGTTAACCGGCCTTTTTTACCCATTAACGTTACTAAGCGCTCCAAATCCGGTTCATAAATCGGCATGTCTCCTTGCTGTATTCGCTCTATTTTCTTTTTATCTATATCAAAACAAATAACAGAATGCCCAAGGACAGCTAACCCTACCCCTGTAATTAATCCAACATAACCTGCACCCACCACTGTAATTTTCATTTCATTTTTCACACAGGGTTACCGCTGCCTACATAAGAAGATCCCTGCGCTTCCTCCTTTCACAGATAAGTACACAATTGCGATACTTCTAAATACGACATACGAGTAACCGTTTTGATGAAGGAAAAGTGAGATACTACTTCTAGTATATGAACCGATTTTTCTTTCTTTTTTAAAATTTTGTAAAAGAAAACTATCTCTTTTTTTATATTTTTTACAAATATATCGTCACACGTTATGTAAACTTCCATATTTTAACGTGAAACGTACGTATTCTAACGTGTAACACTTATAGTAAAGAAATTATGATACAAACTCCACTACACAGGTTGAAACGGCTCAGTCTATCTCAAGATGCAGAGAAAACAAAGAAAATAGACGAGAATGAAGGAGTGCGTAAACGTCTGATTTATGAAGGCTAATCATCAGTGAGAGATGAAGAAGCCCCCCTTTACTCTCTATATAGAAAGTGTTACAGAACCTTTACAACATACTTCAATGGCATGATATTTGTCATATATTTTATCTATTTCCAATTGCAGTGAATAGAAAAAAAGATTGAATTCTACTCTTTTTGTGATACCATATGTTATGAGCCTGCAAACAAACATCATAATTTTCAGATAAATCATTTAGAAATTAAGTTAAATTATAAAAGGTGGGGTATTAATGGACTCACAAGTGATTTATGCAGTTTTGGCATCTTTCATTACTGTACTCGTAGTCACTCCGTTCGTTATCAAATTAGCTTTTAAAATTGGAGCGACAGATAAGCCAAACGCACGTAAAGTACACCAAAAAATTATGCCTCGTCTCGGTGGACTGGCAATCTTCATTGGTGTAGCTGTAGGATTTATTGTTAGTGGATTATATGAGCAGAGAATGCTATCAATAACTTTAGGTGCTGTTATCATCGTTATCATCGGAATTTTAGATGATATGTATGAATTATCAGCAAAAGTAAAATTCGGTGGACAACTATTAGTTGCAATACTAATTGCAAAGAGCCAACTGTTAGTACAAGTCCTTTATATTCCGTTCTTAGGAGATACAGAACTTGGACTACTCGCATACCCAATTACCGTATTTTGGATTGTCGGTATTACAAATGCGATCAATTTAATTGATGGATTAGATGGATTATCAGCTGGTATTTCCTCCATTGTTCTTGCAACATTGGCATATATGGCCTTTACAAGCCCAATGGGAACTGGGGCAGTCATCATCTTGCCATTAGCGCTTATCGCACTTGCAAGTACACTTGGCTTTTTATTCTATAACTTCCATCCAGCAAAAATCTTTATGGGAGATACAGGTGCACTATTTTTAGGGTATTGCATTTCTGTTATATCATTACTTGGACTATACAAAAGCGTAACGTTATTCAGTTTCATCGTTCCTATTATCATTTTAGGTGTTCCTGTTTTTGATACGACATTTGCGATTATTAGACGTATTGTAAATAAAAAACCAATTTCCGCGCCAGATAAATCGCATTTACATCACCGTCTATTAGCGATGGGATTCTCACATCGAACAACGGTACTCATCATTTATGCATTTGGTATTTTCTTTAGTGTAAATGCCATTATTTTCACTAGCGCAACATTATGGTTATCGATTATTCTTTTATTCGCTTTGATTTTCTTTACTGAAATCGTCGCTGAAATAATCGGTCTTGTGCACGAACGATATAAACCAATTATTTCCTTTTATAAAAAAGTGAAAAAACGTGAAGAATAATAGTAGTATTGCCTTTATTACTACGATATATTCAAATAGCATCCTTTCTTTTTATGAGAGGATGCTATTTTTATTTCCAAAATATACTTTGTTTGAGAGTGAATAGATTGGATAAAGATATACATATAAAGAAGATTATGAGAAGAGCCTCTCTATTCCTTCTTGCATCTTTGATTGCGAAACTGAGGGTGAGTATAATGATGAAGCGAGTATGTCAATGTATGATAATACTTTTAGCTATGATGATATGTACAGCATCTTATAGTAAAGCAGCGACGAACTCTCTAGTTGAACATCGTTCTACTATCCAGACTGCTGCACTTCCACAAAAAATTGCGTACTTAACATTTGATGATGGACCAAACAAATATACATCACAAATTTTAAACATCTTAAAACAAAAAAATGCAAAAGCTACCTTCTTTGTTATTGGTGGAAGAGTATCTCGTTATCCCCAAACAACGAAACGCTTAATCAGTGAAGGGCATTACATCGGACTCCATAGTATGTCCCATGATGCAAAACGTCTATATACTGGAGATCCGTCCATTTTAATTTCTGAAATGATGCAAGCCCAAAAAATTGTCCAGCAAGTAACAAAGTTAAATTCCCATCTCGTTCGTGTTCCCTATGGCAGCATGCCGTATTTAAAAAAGAACTATCGAGATGCACTCGTTTCTGCTCATTATAAATTGTGGGATTGGACAATTGATACATATGATTGGAAAAGCCACAATAATCCTTCTGCGGTTCTAGAGCGTGTGATGAACCAAAGTGATGAACCAGTAGAAGTTATTTTAATGCACGATTCAAGCGTCACCGTACAAATCCTTCCTAAAGTAATTGATTATCTTCAATCAAAGGGTTATACACTTCTTTCTTATAATCCCTCCTCCCATGTAGAGGTAAACTTTTGGAAAGACACAAGATTGTAACAGCTTTAGTATATATGCTAGAGCTGTTTGTTTTTTCTCTTTCCACCCTTCTCATTTTTGTGTACAATTTTAAATAGTGATGAAGTTTCGAGGTGAAGAAAAATGAAACGAATTGACCTCATCTATGATGCAATACAGAAGGGGAACTACACAGAGGGCGTAACAGCATCTGATTTGGCTACGCATTTACAGCTAGACCGCGCAAATGTGAGCAGCGATTTAAATAAACTCGTGAAAGATGGACGATTATGTAAAACAAATACAAGACCTGTTCGTTTCTATATAGAGTTAAACCCTCTATTGGAAACGCCTTCAACGGATAGCACCACACTTGACGATTTCGCAAAAGAAAACACAAGTCTTAAAATCGCAATTGAAAAGGCAAAAGCTGCCGTACTCTATCCGCCAAATGGTATGCATACATTACTACTTGGAGAAACAGGTGTTGGAAAATCTATGTTTGCCTCCTTAATGCACGAATACGCAATGGAAGTCAATCAACTGCAAAAAGACGCACCCTTTATTATTTTTAACTGTGCTGACTATGCGAATAATCCGCAGCTTTTGCTTGGACAACTCTTCGGAATCAAAAAGGGTGCTTACACTGGTGCAAATGAGCAAAAAGGATTACTTGAAAAGGCCCATGAAGGCATTTTATTTTTAGATGAAGTACATCGTCTTCCGCCGGAAGGACAAGAAATGCTCTTCACGTTTATCGATCGTGGTGTATATCGTCGCCTTGGTGAAACAGAAAATGAACGTAAGGCAAAAGTATTAATTATTGCAGCAACAACAGAGGAACCAAATTCATTTTTATTAAAAACATTTACAAGACGAATTCCAATGACCATCACATTGCCACCGCTTCGAGAACGAACATATGAAGAACGCTTTACACTTTTACAGCTTTTTTTTACAAATGAAGCCATTCGTCTCAGAAAGAACATACATGTGAGTCCAAATGCAATGCGTGCCCTCGTCTTTTATCAATGTCCAAATAATATCGGGCAGTTGAAAACAGACGTCCAAATTGCATGTGCAAAAGCCTATTCTGATTTTGTAACAAAAAAGCGAGAATCTGTCCGCGTCTCGAGTACCGATTTGCCATGGTATATAAAAGAAGGACTCTTTATTGAAAGAAAAAGCCGTCACTTATACCAAGTGCCAAATGAAACGTTTTTATTTACAAGTGATAAAGGGTGGAGCAAGCACGAACTAGACAATCAACGTACATCGATTTATGAGTACATCGATCATAAATATGAAGAACTTCAAGCTCGAGGGATTGAAGAAGATGAACTAGAACTGCTCATTGAAAATGATATTCAAAGCTTCTTCGTTCAATATTTTAATCAAATGTCTAAAACAACCAATCATGAAAATGTGTTTAAAATAGTGGACCATCGCATTGTTTCTGTATGTGAAAAAATTGCCTCACTAGTAGAAAAACACTTAGCTAAGACTTTTGATGAAAAGGTATTTCTTGCTTTAAGTTTGCATGTACAGACAACTTTACAACGAATACGAAGTGGGAAACAAATCCATCACCCACAGCTGAACCAAATTCGAACAAAATATAAAGAAGCTTTCTCTGTAGCAATGAAGTGCATTCAAGTTTTAGAAGACGAATTACAAATCACGATGCCAATTGACGAAGCCGGATTTTTAACAATGTTTTTCGTTGTTGATCCACTTCCCACCTCACAAGCGGAAGTAAAAGTCTTAATTTTAGCTCACGGAAATGGTATTGCAACTGAAATGGCTAATGTCGCCAATGAGCTTCTTGGTATGCATGAAGTAACTGGCATCGATATGCCACTACACGAATCGCCAAAAGACTTTTTAGAGCGCGTTAAAGTCTACATGCGAACACTTGAACATATAAACGGACTTCTCTTACTTGTAGATATGGGATCACTCGCTTATATAGGAGATATATTAGAAACTGAATTTCAAATTCCGGTTCGCGTCCTCTCTATGACGAGTACACCGCATGTACTAGAAGCGGCTCGAAAGGCTCAGCTTGGCTATTCATTGGATGCTTTATATGAAACCGTAAAAAATTTAACACCTTTTTATTTACATGTACACGAAGAAAAGAAAAAACCACTGTCTCCAATGAAATCAGTTATTTTAACAGCCTGCCTAACTGGCGAAGGAAGCGCGATTGCTATTCAAAAGATGCTTGAAAATTATTTGCGCTTTGATAAAAATTTAATTGAAATTATTCCCATTAGCATCGTTCATCAAAAAGATTTAACAAAGATGCTTGAGAATATAAAAAAGGAACGAAATGTCATTTGTATTGTGACCAATTTCGATGTGCAAGTACCATGCTTAACTTACCATTTCCAAGATATCGTAAACTATAAAGCCATTCAGCCAATTCAAGAACTTATTACGTATGAAGAAACATACGCTAAAATGGCTGATATTCTCGGACAACAAATGCAGCGAGACGACGGGGCACTCATGATTAAGACGATTCGTTATACATTAAATACAATTCAAGAGCTCATCTCCTTGCAGCTAAATCCCGATAGCCTAATGGGCGTCATCTTACATATGAGCTGTATGATTGATCGTCTTCAAAAAGGAGAGAGTTTACTTCCTTATCCAGACCGAGAAGCTCGTCGCCAAGATGAATATTGGATGTATATGAAAGTAAAAAAAGCGCTGCAACCAATTGAAAATACATTTAAAGTAAACATTCCAGATGATGAAGTATTTTATGTGTTGGACTTCTTCATCAAGAATCAACCGCAAAAAGATCATGAAACAAACGAACGCCCGTGAAACTTCACAGGCGTTTCTTAATCCGTCTTATTCTTCCTCGTATCTCCCCTTTTTTAAAGGTTTCCGTATAAACATTCACATATGCATTTGCATGTTCGATTTCTTTCAAAAGCTGCTCAAATGTCTTTCGTTGTAAAGGCCCTTCTAAATCTTCAGTCGTTACTGTCCCTTTAACAATTCCTTGATCTACACTTATTCCATGCTTCACAGGCCCATATAAAAACAAAACTTCTGGCCCCACTTGATTCTTTCTTCCGAGATGGATTTGACATGATATCACTTTCTCTATTTCCTTTACTATTACTCTATAATGGATTTTCGTTAAATCACTATTAAAAATAAGCTCGACTACACCATAAGCGTTCGTCTTTACAGGAGGTACTTCCCTCTCTCCTTTTAACCTAGCAAAGAAATGTTTTGTCATACACGCAACATTCTCCTTATATAAAATTTACTTTACACACTCCTGTAACTAATTTATTGCTAAGGCATAATCAATTATGACCTTTTCCCTTTCATTCCCCATTCCACACATTTATAAAAACTTTACAAAGCAACGACTCCCCTTATATCACGCGCTTAAATTTTCATTTTCTTTAGATGATCCTTTGAAAATTTTACAAGCTCTATTCCTTCCGGTAAGCAAGTCTCTGTTAAAATTTGCAGTTCTTTTACGCGGTCCATCACGTAAGAAGATCGCTTTATCAGCTCCGGATCAATATAGGCCGGATGTACCATAACTTCTACAGTTTGCTCGTCCTTCACACGTTCTTTTAGTTTTAGAAAATAATCTCTCTGCACGCCAGCGCTATAAAAGTCACAATAAAATACATCTGAAAATGGAAACACCGCTTTTTCCTCTTCGCAGCGACGAACGGGCACGTTATATTTAGCTGCCAATCGCTTCATGACATCATGTAAAATGGGCAAACCGTGTATATGATGATGACTATCTAAATGCGTGAGTCGTAATCCAAATGATAAAAATTTTTCAATTTGAGCATTCCATTCTCTCTCAACCTCTTTTGGATTAAATTCCTCTTCTCTTACAATACTTTGTTTATGAAACAATCCCGTTTTTTCATCTACGAGGGATGGAACGTTCGTAAGGAGCGGCTTTCCAGCAGTTAAAACGAGATGTACCCCTACTCCTAATGATGGATATTCATTTGCTAAACGAACCGCATGCTCTACTGCTGGCATGTTCATCATCATTGTTGTCGAATTGACAATTCCATTTACATGACCATGAATAATCCCGTAATTTGTACCTTCTGAAAGACCGAAATCATCTGCGTTTACAATTAATTGAATCATCATTTCTCCTCCTCATTCAAGAAAAAAGCGGGCTTAGTAAGCGCCGCTTTTTATTTCTCTATTTTTTTAAAGAACTGCGGAAGATGTTCTTTATGCGCTTCCAACATTTCATCTAAAATTTGTTTTGCCACTTTATCTGATGGTACAAGTGGGTTAATTGTCATTGCAAGCAGTGCTTTATGATAATCTCCTGTAACAGCTGCTTCAATTGTTGTGCGTTCAAATGATTTAATTTGCTGTACTAAACCGCGAACTGGAACTGGTAAGTCCCCGACCGTTATTGGTTTTGGACCATCCTTTGTAATGATGCAGTTTACTTCAACAGCAGAATCGTGCGGTAAGCTTGCAATAGTACCGTTATTTCTCGTATTTACAGGCTGAATGTCACCTTTATTATTGTAAATAGATGTAATTAAACTACATGCTGCATCGCTGTAATACGCGCCACCTCTTTTTTCTAATTGCGGTGGTTTAATATCTAAGTTTGGATCTTTATATAGTTCAAATAAGTCCTCTTCTAATTGTTTCACTACTTCTGCACGTGTTCCTTTTTCTACAGAAGCCTGTTTCTCTTCTTCTAACATTTCACGTGTTTTATAATAGTAGCGATGATACGGACATGGAATCGCACGCAACGCACGAATAAAATCTGGCTCCCAATCAAGAGCAGCGATATTTTCCATCGTAATTTGGTTTTCTGGATCTGTTACAAGTTCTAACACACGATCCATCACACTTACCCCGTCTAAATACACATCTAATCCGTAAACCATATGGTTTAAACCTGCAAAATCAACTTGTATGCGGCTTGCATCCACTTCAAAAAGCTTTGCAAGACCCATACGAATACCGATTGGAACGTTACATAGTCCAACTACTTTTTCAATATTTGTATAACGAAGTACAGCTTCCGTTACCATACCTGCTGGATTTGCAAAGTTAATTAACCAAGCATTTGGGCAAAGCTCCTCCATATCTTTACAAATATCTAAAATAACAGGAATCGTTCTCAACGCTTTGAATAGACCACCAGGGCCATTTGTTTCCTGACCGAGTACATCATATTTTAATGGAATTGCTTCATCCTTCGCACGCGCTTCTAATAAACCAACGCGGAGCTGCGTTGTAACAAAATCTGCATCTTTCAATGCTGCGCGGCGATCTAATGTAAGATGAATATCAATTGGTAAGCCAGCTTTTTTCACCATTCGTTTCGCTAAATTACCAACAATTTCTAATTTTTCTTTTCCAGCCTCAATATCGACTAACCAAATTTCACGAACTGGCAATTCATCATATCTTTTAATAAATCCTTCTATTAACTCTGGTGTATAACTAGAGCCACCACCAATTGTAGCAATTTTAATCCCTTTCATACTTTACTCTCCTTTCGCATCCAGCTTTTTATATAGATCAATAAATTCTGTTGCTAATTCTTTTACTGTAATCGCATTCATTAAATGATCTTGTGCATGAATTAAAAGGACACTAATCTCTGTTTTTTCTCCTCTTGCTTCTGATTGTATGAGTTCTGTTTGAAAATGATGTGCTTCATTAATCGCTTCTTTCGCTCTCCCCATTGCTTCATCTGCCGCTTGTAAATCTCCTTGTTTTGCATATTGCAATGCTTCCATTGCATAACTTCTTGCATTCCCGCTGTGTAAAATCAATTGAAATGGAATTTGTTCTGCTGTAGTCATCATTATTACCGCCCTCTCTATTTCGTTCAAGCTTGGCATTCCTTCTGCTTGAACCTCTCTATTACATTGTTATTA
Organism: Bacillus cereus group sp. BfR-BA-01492; assembly: GCF_022662815.1. Taxonomy (NCBI): domain Bacteria; kingdom Bacillati; phylum Bacillota; class Bacilli; order Caryophanales; family Bacillaceae; genus Bacillus; species Bacillus cereus group sp. BfR-BA-01492. Next base: position 52,240 of record NZ_JAKUEH010000017.1, on the reverse strand, counting down.
TTTTTATCTTATTTTAATGTTCTTCCAGATGTTTTCTTGTGTAGAAAGTGACTGTTCTCACAGACTATATGAACCTGTGAGAACAATCATGATTACATAGGTACAGATTGATCGTTTCCTTGCGCTGCTGCCTTTTCAGTGCGTACAACAGAGCGATCACATAATACAACGAATGGATAGTAAATCACCATCGCAAGAACAAAGTTAAACAATTGTAGAATTGCACCAGAAATATGTCCTCCTGTTACAAGATAACCACTAATAACTGGCGGTGTTGCCCATGGAATCATCGCAACTGTTTTTGGTACCCACCCAAAATAAAGAGCTGTATAAGAAGTAATGACAAGTACAATTGGCGTAATAATAAACGGAACGAATAGAATTGGATTTAAAATAATTGGTGTACCAAAAATAACTGGTTCGTTAATATTGAATGTACCCGGTCCAATTGACAGACGAGATACACCGCGTAATTGCGCGCTTTTTGCGACAATTAATACAACAACTAAGAATGCTAATGTTGCTCCGGAACCACCAAGATATACGAAAGTATCAAAGAATGGTTTTGTAACAATGTTCGGAACATCAAATGCAGATGTACCATCTTGGAATAATTTAATATTTTTCTCTAATGCCGGTAAATACAATGGCTCAATAATACCTGCAACAATATTTGGGCCATGTAACCCAAAGAACCAAAGTACATGAACAAATAAAACAACAATAATTGCACTTGGTAATGAACCTGCTAAGTTTTGTAATGGTACTTGAAGTGTATGAAAGATGAACTCATGAACACTTGTACCTGCTAATTTCACTGCTAATGTAATAAATGATACAACTGTTAAAATTACAAACGCTGGAACTAATGCTGCAAAAGATCGAATAACCGCTGGTGGTACCCCATCTGGCATTTTAAGAGTGATTTCTCTTTGTACAAAAAAGCGAAATACTTCAGTCACAAGAAGTGCAACAATAATTGCTACGAATAAACCTTGAGCACCTGTCCAAAGAAAGTTCAAACCGCCTTCTTTTGGGGTTACTGGAGTCAGAATAATTAAAGAACAGAATGAGATAAGACCTGCTGACAATCCATCAACGTTATAAGATTTCCCTAAGTTATAAGCTGTCGTAAATGCTACACTCAGCGCCAAAATTGCAAATGAACCAGTCCACATTCCACCTCCAATATCTTTCCAAACTTCACCAAATGTATCTTTCATAAAATTTTGGAAAACTTCAGATGGAAAACCATTCACAAGTGATGCAAGCGCCCCCACTAAAATCAATGGCATAACTGCAATAAATCCGTCACGAATCGCCGCCAAATGGCGTTGCGATCCGATTCTACCAGCAACTGGAACAATATACTTCTCCATAAATGCAATAAACTTTTGCATTTCATTTCCCTCCCTAATTATTTTTTAAGTGTTAACGCATGATCTAATACTGCTTCTCCATTCATCATGCCGTAGTGCATTGGATTAATTACATCGATTCCTACATTTCTTTCATCTGCAAGCGGTTTCAAAGAAGATAGCATGTAACGAACTTGTGGTCCCAGTAATAATACATCCGCTTCATCAATATTGTTTTTTACTGCATCACCAGATACAGCCCAAATCTTTCCTTCTAGACCACGAGCTTTTGCAGCGGCTTCCATTTTTGTAACTAGTAAACTTGTAGACATTCCTGCTGAACAGCAAAGTAAAATATTCATAAATAAGTCCCCCTATGATTGTAAATTATTTTTTATTTTTCTTTACGCCTTTTATTAATGCAATTACCGTGCCAACTTTTATAAACAGCTAAAAACCAGCACTTTTTATATGTATTCTCCTTGTGTGTTATCGCTTTCATTTAGTGTGTCGTCAAAATATGTATAGTGTGTTGCGAAACAACACACTTTTAACACATAACGGCAGAAAAAGCATTTACTGTTTAAAAATAAAACTACCCCCACCTCCTCTATATGAGTTTAAGGTGGGGGCTTACTAGCCGACATTTTCATCCTTTATTTAAGCAGCTTATTCAATTCCTGAATTTTTTTCCTCCAATAGATCGCCATTACATACCATATAATGAAGTAAATAAGAATGAAACTACTTATACAAATTACGATTGGAATAGGACGAGCTGGAACCCACCCCATCCAGATTGCAATCGGTAAGAATGTACCTAGCAAAATGATAAAATGCACAATCGTTTGTATTAATATCCCCCACTGTTCTTTCTCAAATACAAAAGAAGCAAAAGAAAAAATTACCCCGACTATATTCGCGATCCCAAGATGAAAAAGTAACGTCTTTGTCTCTAGTACATCCATTCCATTCACATAGCCAATCCATAAAAATAATAGACTATACATCATCGCCATCGCTATCCCTGTAAGCACTTTACTCCACACTCTCTCAAACAATGTAACCATATCCCTATCCTCCTCCCATATTTAAAGTTTCTTTAATAAGCGGTACATATTTTCTTGAAACATACTCCTTCATCCCATTTGAAAAGTGCGCACACATCGTGCCACTAAAAGACATTTCAAAACTCGTTACATGTTTTAGATTTGCTAATATAGATTTTGAGAATCTAACAAAATGGTCCCCTTGTAATTTTATTTCTAACTCATACAAGCGCGATTTCACTTCCAGAATGCCCTTTATTGTTTGAGCCATTACTTTGCGATCCTCTGCATAAAACCAATAAATATCTTTCGGTTCCAACACATAATATTGTTGTTCAAATATCCCCACAATTTGCTTCATATTCCCCCCTTCTATCCTTTTTAAAAGTTGCTGAACTTCATCAGTCACTTCTTTTGCTTTCACAATAACCTCTACCTCATCTTGTGATGGATTTAATTCAAGGTAAATCTTCAATTGCTCCCCCCCTTACACTTCTATTGTTACATATATTCCAAAAAAAGGAATGAACAGGTGTATAAGTGGTGTTGTTTTCGTCATAACCGACTCGTTTTCGGACATAAAAGGTGGCGAGGTGGCAAGAGGTGTTGAAATATGTCGACTGGTCGATATCTCGTGTCGAACCGCCGATATGTTATGCTGAATCGCCGATATATTTTAACTTGCGCCGATAAATGAGGGAGAATCGCCGATATATTTGATGTTGTGAAGAGTAAATAGAAAAACCTGTGCCAAAGGCACAGGTTTTTCTTCTATTCTTCCGCTATTTTCTTATATAATGCAATAAACTCACTAGCTAATTCTTTCACTGTAATCGCATTCATTAAATGATCTTGCGCATGAACCATAAGCAATGTAACCTTTGTTTGATCTCCGCCAGCTTCTCTTTGAATTAAATCTGTCTGCAAGCTATGAGCTTTCTGTAACTCTTGAAGCGCTTTTTGTATTTTAGCTTCTGCCTCCTCAAACTCTCCATGCTTAGCATGACCGATTGCTTCCATCGCATAACTTCTTGCATTTCCTCCGTGTAAAATTAAATGAAAAGCTTGCGTTTCTAACGTATCCATTCGAATTCCCTACTCCCCTTTTTCTTCAGCTATTTTTTGTTTGTCTCACATTTTCTAAAGCGGCAAATACATGAAAAACGCGAGTACAAAGTTCATAATTCGTAAGACAACCGCTGAAAAGAATCAGTGTCGTCCATGGTACCGCTGCACCGCTTGGTCTCGCCACAATTCCCTACTCTATTGCAAAATCTCTCCTACTATATTATGAATGCTTCGGAAACTTGTTTGTTCTAAATGAAACAAATGACCCAAAACCTGGAACAAGCGCTATGAATAAACTCTTGACTCCCCACTCTCTTGCGTATGAAGTATATGCGGCATTGCGAGTAAAAAATAATCCCCCTGCCGCCAGCTCATCTACTTTATACTACTCGCCTAGACTGTAAGCGATTCCAAAACTTACTATTAAAGACATTATATTAAATGTTTCTCCAACTGGATACCCTAATTCCTTTTGCCAATTTTCTCCGAATCAACTTGCTATAAGCTCACTGTACCCCGGTATTGGCAAAGTAAAATATGCATCATACTCCCCCTTTCTTATGATAAATCTAAGTAGCTACTAGGTTATCAATCTATCTGTCTAGATTTCATTCGTTATACCAAACATAAAAACAAAAATTTCCCTGTTTTCACGCTATTCTATCTATCTGTATTTTCCTAGTAAAGAGAGCTACAACTCGCTATAATGGTTCAGTATGATTTTTTTATTTGATAGGAGGGTATAAATATGAAAGCTTATCGCTTTCCCATTATTTTATTATCTTCCATCCTAATTGGTGGTTTCATTGGGTATTTCATGGGCGCTGATGCGGTTTCTTTAAAGCCGCTTGGTGACATTTTCTTAAACTTAATGTTTACGATTGTCGTACCTCTCGTGTTCTTTAGTATCGCATCATCAATTGCCAATATGGATGGCTTAAAACGCTTTGGAAAAATTATGTCTAGCATGGCTGGGACTTTCTTATTTACAAGTATTATCGCTGCAATTTTTATGATTATTGTTGTGAAAATCTTCCCGCCTGCACAAGGTGTTGTATTAGAACTAACACAGCCTGATAAAGTTGAAAAAGGTGTTAGTGTTGCTGATCAAATCGTTGGTATTCTTACAGTATCAGACTTTTCTAAGTTGCTATCTCGCGAAAATATGTTAGCTCTTATTTTCTTCTCTATTTTAATGGGGATTGCAACTTCAGCAGTTGGTGAAAAAGGAAAACCATTTGCAACATTCTTACAAGCTGGTGCTGAAATCTCAATGAAAGTTGTATCTTTCATTATGTATTACGCTCCAATTGGACTCGGTGCTTACTTCGCCGCGTTAGTTGGTGAATTTGGACCACAGCTTCTTGGAACGTACTTCCGAGCTGCAATGGTATATTATCCATCTTCTCTGGTATACTTCTTTATTGCATTTACATTTTATGCCTACCTTGCAGGCCGCAAACAAGGTGTGCATATCTTTTGGAAGAACATGGTCTCTCCTACAGTGACATCACTTGCAACTTGTAGTAGTGCCGCAAGTATTCCAGCAAACTTAGAAGCCACGAAAAAAATGGGCATTTCTTCTGATGTTCGTGAAACAGTTGTCCTTCTTGGATCTACACTTCATAAAGATGGCTCTGTTTTAGGCGGTGTGTTAAAAATCTCATTCTTATTTGGGATTTTCAATATGGACTTCTCAAGTCCAAAGACATTAGCGATTGCACTTGTTGTTTCCCTATTAGTAGGAACCGTAATGGGCGCAATTCCTGGTGGCGGTATGATTGGTGAAATGTTAATTGTTTCTCTATATGGCTTTCCACCAGAAGCTCTTCCGATTATTGCAGCAATTAGTACAATCATCGATCCACCAGCAACAATGTTAAACGTAACAGCAGACAACGCTTGTGCCGTAATGACAGCTCGTCTTGTTGAAGGAAAGAACTGGATAAAAAATAAATTTGCATAATATATAACAAAAAGCAGAGGCAACAGGCCTCTGCTTTTTTAGCTGTTGTTTTACAAAATCCCTTATTACAACAAGAAAGACAATGCTATCTTTTCGGATGCCATTGTCTTTTACTTCTTCTTATTCAATTCTGTCTCAGCCAATAATGGTAATATATTATCAAAAATATGAGTATTGTTATCTTTTCCGGTTACATATCCACCATAAAATCTGCTGAATACACTATCATTTCGAAATTCATTCATCCGCGCATATAATGTTTTCGCAAACTCTATGTCCCCTGTTTTTAATACATATAAAATTGTTAATCCATATACAGCTGGCGATTCATAATCAACTGCTGGCTCTCCTGTTTCTAAATGATAACGACCGTATAACTTTCCATCTTGTTGGAACTTCTTCTTAATAAACGCAAAGTAAGCCTCTGATGTAAGTCCTCCCAAACTACGGTGATATGCTACATAAGATTGATCAATTAAGTTTACAATCTTGTCATATCGAAATGTACCATCTTCTTTATATTCTTTTGGAAATGCCCAATTCTGTCGCGGGTAATCTGCTAAAAATTGAATGATTTCTTCATAATGCGTCGCTGAAATTTTCCCATTTTTCTTCATATAATAAAAAGCATGTGGATTTATATAAGATGTCGTTAAAAAATTATTTTGTATGCGATTGTCTGCATCATAATAATCAACATACTGCTTTCCTCTTTTATTGAAACGAAGTACAGCATCACTCAATTGATCAGCAAGACGTTTATAACGTTTTTCTTTATACATATCATACGCACGATATAACTGTTCAATAATGCGTAAATCATCAATAAGTGCATTTGTTGCGGATTGCTTCTTCCCCACTTCAGAAATTTTCCATAAAACAATATAGTCTTTCTGTATAAAATAATTTTGAAGTACCTTTAATTGCTCGTCAAACAACGATTGGTCATCTTGATCAAGAGCATATTGGAACCAAAGACCCACTGATTCTGACAATGCTTCGCGACCAGCGGCCTCATTCTTCCCCTCTTTTGGATCGGATATTCGATGTGTTGCAAGTGAACCATTTTCGTTAAACATATGCCTTAAAATAAAGTGCTCAGTCCGGTTTCCTTGAAATGCAGTCAAAAAAACCAATCCCCCTAACAAAAATAACACAATCATTCCAGTCCAAATGTACAGGCGTTTGTTCACATTCTCTCACCTCCTCAATCAGATTAACCGTAATTGTATGAGAACATACATAAATGAAGAATCTTTATATCATATTTTTGCAATTCAACCAGAGGTATTCATGAACCGACGAAACACTTATAAAAAAAAGCCCGTCCAAAAGTTATACTTTTAGACAGGCTCTTCCTTACCCTTTTTTTGTAGGTCTATATAATAATTGGACAAGATGGTCATATTCCTTCCGGGTAATCTCTTTATTATATAATTTTAGTAACAAGTCTTTATGCTTTTTTGAAAATGCCATTTTATTAATGACCTCAGGATACATAAAACATCTCCTCCGTTTCATATGAACTTCTTTCTTCTATTTGCTTCAGCTGCCCCTCAAAAACAGAACTCATGTTCGCAAAAAGAATTATAAAAGATTTTGTTCTAAAACACAAACGAAATGTTCCTTTGTCTTCTTTCTGAATTTTTCAACACAATACTATCATATTCATTTTTTAAAATACAGATATACCCTAAGATTTTTTGAATAAATTTACCAATCCAATCAGAAAATAATGGCAAAAATGTAGAGGAGTAGAATTATGGATACTGTTACATTATCACGTGCTTTCTTTGGGTCATCATTAGCATTCCATATCATTTTTGCAACACTTGGAATCGGGCTTTCTTTAATGATTTTCATCAGTGAAGTATTATACCACTTAAAAAAAGATTCCGATTATGCCATCATGGCAAAGCGCTGGACAAAAGCTTTTGCTATTCTTCTTGGCGTCGCAATCCCGACTGGAACAATTGTAGGTGTACAAATTTCACTTCTTTGGCCTGGATTCGCGAAAATTGTCGGCCAAGTTATTTCCGTTCCCTTTCAGATTGAAATTTTCGCCTTCTTTTTAGAGGCATTATTTATGTCTATTTACGTATACGCAGCGGATAAATTACCTCCAATGATGAGACTTGTTTCGCTCTTTTTTGTCATGCTTGGCGCGACTGCTTCCGCTGTATTAATTACATCGGCAAATACATGGATGAATACACCAGCGGGATTTTCTATGAATCCAGATGGTTCTGTCTACAACGTAAACCCTTGGAAAGCTTTCTTTAACCCAAGCTTTTTCACAAGTTCCTTTCATGTTGTCATTACAGCTTACGCAACAGGGGCAGCTGTTATTGCGGCGATTGGGGCTTTTAAATTATTAAAAAGAAATACGAGCAAGCGAGAAATTGCCTATCATAAAAAAGGATTATTTTTAGGACTTGTCGTCACGTGTATAACAGGAGCTATTATGTGGGTTTCTGGGCACGAATCTGCGATTGCCTTACATAACCATTCGCCAGAAAAATTAGCAGCGGCAGAAGCTTTATTTGAAACGACATCACATGCGCCCCTTGCGATTGGTGGATTTGTAGATTCCGCAACCAATAAGCTGCAATATGCGTTAGAAATTCCAAATATGCTGAGCTTATTAGTTGGCCTAGATCCTAACACGGTTGTAAAAGGGTTAAATGAATTCCCACAGGAAACATGGCCACCATTTTATACGCACACCTTTTTCAACTTAATGGTAGGCTCAGCTGTATTTACTTTTGCTGTTGCGGTCATTGCACTTCTTTACTGGTACTTTATTTACCGAAAGAAAGGAGTACAGTTACCAAGATGGTTACTATGGGCTACTGTTGCATGCGGACCCATTATGATGCTTGGCATTGAATTTGGATGGATCTTTAGCTGTAGCGGCCGACAACCTTGGACCATTTACGGTATGCAGCGAACCGTTGACGCGGCTACACGCGCCGATTTCGTTGGACCGTTATTCATCTTATTTATTATTTTATATATTGGACTCGGTCTTTTAACTGTTGTTGTACTTCGAACATTCTTTAAAAGACATCCATTAAAAAATGATTTACACCCGCAAGGAGGAGACTCGCATGCATGAAGCTAGTATTGCCATCATCATCTTATGGGCTCTTATTTTCGTATACAGCATTTTAGGTTCCATTGATTTCGGAGCGGGATTTTGGGGCATGGTGTATGCAAAACATCCAACGCTTGCTGCTAAGCTTGCGAATCGTTATTTATCACCAACTTGGGAAGTGACGAATACGTTTCTCGTATTTGTTGTCGTTGCCTTTCTTGGTTTTTTTCCTAAAGCAGCTTTTACACTCGCTACCGTCATGTTTGTACCTGTTACACTCATTTTAGTTCTCGTCTCTATTCGTAGTACATTTATGGTATTTGCCTATTCTGTTCCGAAGTATGAACATACTTTACGCTTTATTTCCGGTATTACAGGATTGCTTATTCCAGCCTTACTGATTACCGTTTTACCAGTAACAGAGGGTGCCTATATTTCAACGAGCGGAGGCAAAGAGGTTCTCTTATATAGTAAACTTTTATCAAGTCCTGTTATTTATTGTTATATGCTATTTGGATTAACTTCTGAGCTATTTTTATCTTCACTTTTCCTAGCTGATTTTGCTAGAGAACGCCGCTCAGAAGATACATACCGTCTTTATAGACGAAACGCCATTATACTTGGACCAGCTACCCTTGTTACAGCTATCATTGCCCTTGTGGTCATGGATCCGGAAACACATTGGCTTATGCAAGGATTAATTAAACAATTCCCCTGGTTCACGATATCTATTATTTTATTTGTTATCGGTTATTCCTCTCTATGGTGGTCAAATAAAAAGCATGGTTCTCTCGGTTGGCCTCGCATTGCTGTTTTAGCAGTCGTTGCTCAATATGCTTTCGCAAGTTATGCCTATGGCGTTGCTCATTTACCATATATTATTTATCCAGATATCACCGTGTTCACAAGCTTTACAACGAAAGAAACATTCTATGCTTTGCTTATCCTTTATGCGATTGGTATCGCAATCTTGCTTCCAGGCTTTATCTTCTTCTGGAACCTCTTCCTAAAGGATCGAACATTTTTAAAAGAGAAGTAAGAAATGTAAAAAGACAGTTTCAAAGTCATACGCGGCTTATGATTCCTTTTCTTTCATCTGTAAAACAAAATAACCCCCTTTGCTACCGTCTTAGTAAAGGGGGCTTCTCTATTATAAAGCTAGGTACATGTGATCCATTAAGGAAAAGGTGTTCAAAATCGTACATATTTCTATTTGTAGACATCTATACCCTATCTTGCATAAACGTCATTATTGATATAAGTGACTACCAGCCTCTTTAAATTCTTTCGCTTTTTCTTTCATTCCTTTTTCAATTGCTTCTGTCGTTTCTAAATCATTTTCTTTTGCATATTCTCGAATATCATGTGAAATTTTCATACTACAAAATTTCGGGCCACACATCGAACAGAAATGAGCTGTTTTCGCTCCTTCTGCTGGCAATGTTTCATCATGAAATTCCATTGCTCTTTCAGGGTCTAACGATAAATTGAATTGATCGCGCCAACGGAATTCAAAACGCGCTTTTGATAACGCATCATCTCTTTGTTGTGCTGTTTTATGTCCTTTTGCAAGGTCAGCTGCATGCGCTGCAATTTTGTAAGTAATCACACCTTCTCGGACATCATCTTTATTTGGCAACCCTAAATGCTCTTTCGGTGTTACATAACAAAGCATCGCAGTCCCAAACCAACCAATCATCGCTGCACCAATTGCAGAAGTAATATGGTCATAACCTGGTGCAATATCTGTCGTTAAAGGCCCGAGCGTATAAAAAGGCGCACCTTGACAAATATCTATTTCTTTCTCCATGTTTTCTTTAATTAAATGCATCGGTACGTGCCCTGGTCCCTCAATCATGACTTGTACATCATGCTTCCAAGCAATTTTCGTTAACTCACCTAACGTTTCAAGCTCTGCAAACTGAGATTCATCGTTTGCATCTGCGATAGATCCTGGGCGTAACCCGTCTCCTAAAGAGAAGGAAACATCATACTGTTTCATAATCTCACAAATTTCTTCAAAATGAGTATACAAGAAGTTTTCTTTATGATGATATAGACACCACTGCGCCATAATCGACCCGCCCCGTGAAACAATTCCCGTCATACGTTTTGCTGTGAGCGGGATGTAGCGCAATAATACGCCCGCGTGAATTGTAAAATAATCCACACCTTGTTCCGCTTGTTCAATTAATGTATCGCGGTATACTTCCCAAGTTAAGTTTTCAGCAATCCCATTTACCTTTTCTAACGCTTGGTAAATCGGTACTGTCCCAACTGGTACAGGAGCATTACGAATAATCCATTCGCGCGTCGTATGAATATTTTTCCCCGTTGATAAATCCATAATGGTATCCGCACCCCAGCGCGTTGCCCATGTCATCTTTTCTACCTCTTCGGCAATCGAAGACGAAACAGCAGAATTTCCGATATTCGCATTTACTTTCACATGGAAATTACGGCCGATAATCATTGGTTCTGCTTCTGGATGGTTAATATTTGCTGGTAAAATGGCGCGTCCTTCTGCAATTTCTTTACGAACAAACTCCGGTTCTACCCCTTCACGAATTGCAACATATTCCATCTCAGATGTAATAATGCCTTTACGAGCATAATGCATCTGTGTGACATTCGCATCTTTCTTCGCTCTAAGAGGTTTACGACCCATTTGCGGGAACACAGGCGTATGGTTCGAAGCAGCTTTCACACCATCATCTTCCGGTTTGATTTCGCGGCCCTCATACTCCTCTACATCTCCGCGTTCCATAATCCAATTGCGACGAGGAGTTGGAATCCCTTTTTCTAGTTCCACTTTATATGCTGGATCCGTGTAGGGACCGCTTGTGTCATATACACGAATCGGGGGATTTGGCACTCCGTTTGTGTCACTTAATTCAATCTCACGCATCGGCACTTTCATACCTTCACGTGATCCATCCACATACACTTTCTTACTCCCTGGTAAACTCGCCTTCAATTCAATTTGCTCCGCTGAAACAGATTGTTTCATGATTTTTGTTTCCTCCCCTTTATCATTTCAAGAAATCTACCTTACCTAGAAACTCCAACCCATCTTCTAGGAAATTCGATTCTCCCTTCAGCTGCTAAACAGTCAGCTCCGCGTTTCTTGAATCCAGCTTCACCTTCTAGCCCCTCACGTCTAAAAACCTGCCACATAAGAAAGTAAAAAAACACTTTCTGTGCGGAAGAACTTTATACATTGGGATGAAACAGTCGGCTCCGCCTTACATGTGAAAAGGACGAGATTCAACTTGTGGCCAGCGCACGCCAAATGAAAAAGAGCCAGGTCCATAAAAAAATAAGGACCTGGCTCATAAAAGTCATCATTATGTAAAGCCATTAACTTCCCTACGCTGGTACGAGCCAGATCAGGTCCAAAGGGTTAAGAAGTTTATGTACTTCTCTCTCAGCCCACACATACATTGGGCACCCCTAGTTTATCACTGATTTAATTTTCAATACTTTTCTATCATACACCATAATCTGAAAAATGCAAATCAATTTACACTTTTACGGAATCATCCACGTTAAATAATAAGCTTGTACATACGTCATAATTCCAACGATAATGACAAAGAACAGACTATGTTTTACTGTAAAGCGGAATAAGTCGGATTCTTTTCCTGCAAGTCCTACTGCTGCGCACGCGATTGCAATCGATTGCGGAGAAATCATTTTACCCGTTACACCACCTGTCGTATTTGCCGCAACAAGTAATACTTCTTTTACACCCACTTGCTGTGCTGTAATCGATTGTAAGTTCGAGAATAGCGCATTTGCCGATGTATCTGATCCTGTTAAGAATACGCCAATCCAGCCAAGGAGTGGTGAGAAGAATGGGAATAATCCTCCTGTTCCAGCTAATGCTAATGCAAGTGTAGATGATAAACCAGAATAATTCGCAATAAATGCAAATCCTAATACAAATCCAATAGATAAAATTGGCATTTTTAATTCTTGCAATGTTTCTTTCAATGTTTCAACCGCTTGTTTTGCACTCATTTTTAATACAAAAATGGAAATGAGACATGCGATTAAAATGGCTGTTCCTGTTGCTGATACAATATCAAATTTTAATACAGCCTCATATGGCGTTGGTTTATTTACAATCGGTTCTGCCTTCATAACTAAATTGTGCAGACCTGGAATTTCAAACTTCATAACTAAACTTTCTAACGCCCCGCCTGGAGCAAATAATGCTTTAAAGAAATCTTGACTCCAAATCACTACCATAGCAGTCAAAATAATAAATGGCGACCAAGCTTTCACAACTTTTCTACCTGTTAAATTTGGCATAGATGAAGCTTCTGTTGTTGCTGCGGCTTCCACATTTGCTTGATTCGATTGATACACTTCTTTTGGCTGCCACACTTTTAAAAATAGCGATAAACATACTAAGCTGACAAGCGCTGATGTAATATCCGGAAGTTCTGGTCCTAAAAATGTCGCTGTAATAAACTGTGTAATGGCAAAAGAACCACCCGCTACAAATAACGCCGGCCATGTTTGTTTAATTCCCTTGAAACCATCCATTAAAAATACAATAAAGAACGGAACAAATAGCGATAAGAATGGCAATTGGTGCCCAGCCATTTGCCCAATTTTATGAGGATCAATACCTGTTACTTGCCCTGCAACTGTAATCGGTATTCCCATTGCTCCAAATGCTACTGGTGCTGTATTTGCAATTAAGCAAAGCCCTGCTGCATATACAGGATTTAAGCCAAGTCCTGCTAGAAGCGCTGATGTGATGGCTACTGGTGCTCCAAATCCTGCTGCCCCTTCCAAAAATGCTCCAAATGAAAAACCAATTAAAATGACAAGTAAACGATGATCATTTGTAATTGATAATACAGATGCACGAATCATGTCAAACTGTCCTGTTTTTACAGAAATTTTATATAAAAATACCGACATGATAATAATCCAAGCAATTGGCCATAGCCCATATAGAAAACCATATCCAGTTGCCGCCATCGCCATTGTAAATGGCATTTTATATGCAAATAGCGCTACCAAAATTGTTAATACAACGGTAATAAACCCTGCTACATACCCCTTCATACGAAAAACAGCTAAAGCCAAGAAAAAAAAGATAATTGGAATAAGTGCCACCGCTGCGGAAATCCAAATGTTCCCGAACGGATCATAAACTTGTGTCCATGTGTTCATTGTCCCTCTCCCTTTCTGTAATCCCCTTTTTACATCTCTGTAACCTTATCAGCATACTGTATGGTCATCATACCTTTAAGGTAAAAATAAAAACATTTAAGAAAACGTTTTCATTTTTTTATATCTATACTTTACCACATCATTTTTTATTTTAAAAACATTTTTTGAAAATTTTATTATTTTAAATGAGAGTATGGTTGATTCATTTTAAACAAACGTTTGATTATATGTTTCATTGTGCACACGAGTTGATGTTTTTCTGCTTTCTTCTTCAGCTTCACTCACTTTTTGTAATTCAAAAAAATTTGTCAGATTATCGGCGATATATAGTGAAAAATCGCTACTATGATGTGAGTTTATGCTTCTAGCACAAAAGAAAAACCTGTGTCAAAAAGTCATTTTTTACGACCTTTTGGCACAGGTTCTATCTTCTTCGTCTTCTCTTTTTTCTTCTCATCAGTTTTTTTCGCCGTGTATTGAATTGATCCGCTATAATATGCAATGTGCTAGCTGCAATAATTCCTAGTACAAATGTTATCAATCCTACTTCATGTTCTTTCGCTATATCGACTAATTTTCCATCCAATACAGTTTGATTGAATATGTATAAAAGTGGAGAGAAAACGAGTAACATGTACAATATCCGAATGAGATCACCGATTATAATTGTATGTGTCAAAAAAGAACGATGAGGCATAATACATTGGTACGGGTACCAAAAAATTCGAAGTAATCCCCATTTATTATAAGCACTACTATGGATATCTAAATCCGGTGTTAAAAAAAATGTACCTACTAAAAAGCCAATGGCAAACGTTAAGAGAAAATCAAAATTTGTTAGACCATACGAAACAAGCAAAAACAAAACAATCGGAAGAGAAAGTAAGTTGATTTTCGTATGTGTTTTTCCTGATGGCATAATGCACTCCTCGCTTATGTTCGCCCTCTAAGTACAGGACAATTCTTACCTATTGATTTAAATGTTGATCGATAAACGATGTATCTATGCCTGAACCAAACCAATTGGCTAATTTCATTTTTGCTTTTTCCTTTACATCTTCGTCTACATACATGGATGCCTGCAATAATGCGGCCGTTAGTGCACCTAAATCATCCGTATAACCAATGCCGGCTATGAAATCAGGAATCGCATCAATCGGCGCAATAAAATAAGCAAGCGCTCCAATAATTGTCGCCTTCACTCGTTTCGGAACATCTTGTCTTTGCAACACGTAAAACAGCAATAAACTTGCATAAATGACAGATTGACCTGCTTGTTTCGCCACATGCTTTATTTTCTTCCAAAATGCTTCCACTGAAAATTTTCTTTCCATATAAAAGCCTCCATATCTTGTTATACTTCCAACGAACGATCTTCTTGCATTTCAAAACATTCATCGCATATACATAGATTTTACCAATCAAATTGTATTTTAACAGACAACCCTAAAAAGAACAAGTGTTCTAGTTATTTTCATATGCTTGTTCTCATATAATCATTTTCTAATAGATTACATCGTATGTCTTCCCTTATATTTCTCAATATAAAATGTTAAAATTCTCTTAACATCTCCTTTTACCTTTGTTATATTTTCTAGTTGACGAACATATAAACCAATGTTAAAGTTTTTTTGGCAGTCACAATGAAAAATACAAAAAAATGTCAAATGTTATAGTGTTTCTCAGAATTGAATTTTGTTGTATAATACAAAAATGACGTTATACTTATGATTTAACAAAAGAAACCAAAAAGGGTATGCATAGTTAAAGTCGTATATGAGTAAATAGAAAATACTGCTCATAACAAGAGAAACTATGTATTTTTTATTTTAGCATTTTTCGCTCCAAAATCGACCAAGCCTGACAGAGAAAGGGTGGAATGGATGAAGGAATCTTTAAAATCACAATTTCATAATGTACGTTTTACTTTGTTCGTTGCTTTAGCTTTATGGCTAAAAACTTACATCATTACACGTACAAGTTTTGATTTGAAACTTGAATCTTTCATGCAAGAGTTTATCTTATTTATTAGCCCACTAGCAGCATCATTACTGCTTGTAGGTCTTGCATTATTTGCAAAAGGAAAGAAACGCAACTATATAGCACTTGGAATTGATTTTGTGTTAACAATCATTCTAGTTGGTAACGTAATGTTTTATGGATTCTATAACGACTTTGTTACTTTACCAGTTCTTGGGCAAACATCTAACTTCGGACAGTTAGGGTCTAGTGTAAAAGAACTTCTTAACTACAAAATCGTCGTTGCTTTTGTTGACATTATACTTTTCTTCGTACTGCTTAAGAAAAAGCAAGATTTCGCAAAAACAGAACGTGTATCACGTCCAATGCGTTCTTTATATTTTGTATCAACGATCGCCATTTTCTTTGCAAACTTAGGTCTGGCAGAAACAGAACGTCCAGAACTATTAACACGCTCATTTGACCGCGTTATGCTTGTTAAAAACTTAGGTTTATATGCTCACCAAGTGTATGACCTTGGGTTGCAAGCAAAATCAAGTTCCCAAAAAGCATTCGCTGATGGTAGCAAGCTGCAAGAAACAGAAAACTACGTGAAAACAACACAAAGCAAACCGGATCCAAACATGTTTGGGATTGCAAAAGGGAAAAACGTAATCGTTGTCTCTCTTGAATCCTTACAAACGTTTTTAATTGGGGCAAAAGTAAACGATCAAGAAGTTACGCCATTTTTAAACCAATTTGTAAAAGAAAGTTATTACTTTGATAACTTCTTCCATCAAACTGGGCAAGGAAAAACATCAGATGCTGAATTTTTAGTAGATACATCATTGTATCCACTTGATCGCGGTGCTGTATTCTTCACACACGGTAACAATGAATATACAGCGACTCCAGAAATTCTACGTCAGCAAGGATATTACACAGCTGTATTCCATGCAAACAACGCAACATTCTGGAACCGTAACATGATGTATCCAGCATTAGGATATGATCGTTACTACAACGAACTTGATTATAAGATTACACCAGAAACGAAATTAAACTGGGGATTAAAAGATATCGAATACTTTGATCAATCCATTGATATGTTAAAGCAAGTGAAGCAACCATTCTATACTCGCTTCCTAACGTTAACAAACCATTACCCATTCACATATGATGAAGGTACGAAATTAATTGAACCTTACAATTCTGGTGATGGAGTATTTGACCGCTATATGGTAACAGCTCGCTACTTAGACGAAGCAATGAAACATTTTATTGAACGTCTAAAAGCAGAAGGTATTTATGACAATTCTGTTATTGTATTCTACGGTGACCACTATGGTATTTCTGAAAACCATAACCGTGCTATGGCACAGTTCTTAGGAAAAGAAGAAATTACAACATTTGACCATATGAACTTACAAAAGACACCTATGTTTATTCACGTTCCAGGTCAAAAAGAAGGGAAAACAATCTCAAAACCAACTGGTGAAATTGACATTAAACCAACCATCCTAAATTTACTTGGTGTTGATTCAAGTAATGATGTACGCTTTGGTCATGACGTATTCTCACCAGATTATAAAGGATTCGTTGTTCTCCGCGATGGTAGTTTCGTTACGGATAAATATATGTATGCAAACAATACATTCTACGACCGTATGACAGGTGAAGTTGTACAATTACCAAAAGAGGAATCGCAAGCGTTAATTGATCGTGCACAAAATGAGCTCCGCATGTCCGATCAACTCATCGAGGGAGACTTACTTCGATTCTCAGAAAGCAACAAAATTAAAACAGGTGAAGTAAAAACAATTATTAAAGAAGACAAAAAGGGTGCTGAGTAATCTCAGCCCTTTTTTTATGCTAAAATTACATAATCTTCACTAAATATTTACATTAAATTCACGAAACATCTTTATAATTGAATTTGTAAACAACATTCCAAACCATTCTCTTCTCTCGTATTTTGTTCGATACATCCCCATGAGAAATGACTGGAATTTTGTTCACAACTTTCTAGTGTTACAGAAGTGACACTAATTGTCTGTAAAAGGCATTTTGCTTTGTCACTCACCAAGCCTTTAATAAGACAATGTCCCTATGAAATATAGCTACCCTCCTTGGCAACATTCCGTATGAATGTTGCTTTTTTTAATTGAAAAAGCAGGATTCTTATTTCTCATTTTCGAATTTGTATATACAAAATACAATAACAATACTGGCTTATATATAAAATATTGGTCACTCCTAAATCACAACATACAAATATATTTCATAACATTTACTATACAGAATGAGAAAAACGCCTCATCACGTATGTGATTTGGAAAGGATGGGATGTAATTTGGCATATGAAAGATTTATACTGTGGAACGAGACAATCATTGATGCACAAAAAAAAAATCCATACATAGATTTAGAAGAACGCGGATTACAATTTGGCGATGGTGTCTATGAAGTCATTCGGCTCTATAAAGGCAACTTTCATTTATTAGAGCCACATTTAACAAGGCTCTATCGCTCAATGGAAGAAATTGAATTATCACTACCCTTTTCGAAAGCAGAGCTCATTGTATTACTTTACAAATTAATCGAAAAGAATCACTTTCACGAAGATGGGACGATTTATCTACAAGTTTCCCGCGGTATCCAAGCACGTGCACATGCATTTTCCTTTGATTTACCTCCAACAATCTATGCTTATATCTCGAAAAAAGAACGACCTTCCCTATGGATTGAATATGGAGTACGCGCTATATCAGAACCTGATGTGCGCTGGTTACGTTGCGATATTAAATCCCTTAATTTATTACCGAACGTATTAGCCTATACAAAAGCAGAACGTAAAGGTTGCAAAGAAGCTCTTCTCGTTCGAAACGGTATCGTTACAGAAGGAAGTCACTCTAATTTCTTTCTTATAAAAAATGGTACTCTTTATACACACCCTGCGAATCACTTAATCTTAAATGGAATTGTACGCCAATATACGCTATCTTTAGCAAATAAATTAAAGATTCCTGTACAAGAAGAGCTCTTTAGTATTCGCGATGTCTACCATGCAGATGAATGTTTTTTTACAGGAACCACAATAGAAATTTTACCGATGACGCATCTTGATGGAACCGCAATTCAAAATGGACATGTGGGACCAATTACGAAATTATTACAAAAATCGTTCGTCCAGAGCTTCACAACTTCTGACATTTCTTTTCCATAAATACGAATAATGTTCCGCTCATTTTTTTCAAATATATGTATTTCAAATAAAAATCAATGTAAAGAATCTACCTTTGTTTCTGTCTTGTAACCTTTTTGTCATATTCAGATTCCTTCATAAGTCTTGACAGTAATCGACATGCCTTTTAGAATTTTTAACAGTTGGTAAATATTTCTTCACTATACTACAGACAGAAAGGAATCGACAAAACATGAAAAAATATCTTGCCGGTCTTGCGGCGGTGTCTGTAGCAGGAGGAGCAGCTCCAACACTTGATAGTGTTCAAGCTGCCCCAGAGCAAACTCCACAAAACCCTGCTACACGGTCTGTTCAAGTCGCAACACCAAATAGTTCAAATTACACTGTAACCGCTGATGTGTTACACGTTCGTTCAGGATCTGGTACTTCTCATCACATTATCTCTCGCGTGTACAACGGGCAGAAGTTAAATGTCATTGGTCAAGAAAACGGTTGGTTCAAAATTAACTTAAATGGAAAAACTGGTTATGTGAGCAGTGAGTTCGTTTCACAAGGCAATGCAACAAAACCAAATGTAAGCACAGGTGGAAAGAACAAAGTAACGGCTGATGTATTACGTGTACGCACAAGTCCTAACACTTCTAGTTCTATTATAGGCCGTGTGTACGAAGGGCAAACATTAAACGTAATCGGTCAAGAGAATGGCTGGCTTAAAATTAACCATAATGGACAAACTGGTTACGTAAGCAGCCAATTTGTATCTGGTGCTTCTCCAAGCGCTAGCCCTGCAAATAACAATAGTAATCATGCAACTGTACAAGCAGCAAGCGGAAACTATACGATAAACGTATCTTCCCTTCGCGTTCGTACAGGACCTAGCACTTCTCACACTATTTTAGGATCTGTTCGTAAAGGACAAGTTGTAAAAGTTGTTGGCGAAGTGCAAGATTGGTTTAAAATTAACTATGCTGGCCAATCAGCTTACATTAGTAAAGACTATGTAACAAAAGGCGGCTCTAACGACAATGTCATTCAAGGAAATCAAGAAGAGCCAAAATATCAAAGTGGTAGTCATGTAACTGTCCAAACTGGCGGAACTTACGTTGTAAATGCAACATCTTTACGCGTTCGTACGGGTCCAGCTACATACCATAGCGTAATCGGTGGTGTATTAAACGGACAAACATTACACGTAACTGGTAGCGAAAATGGTTGGTTTAAAATTAATCACCAAGGTCAAACTGGGTATGTGAGTAGTGAATTTGTAAAATTTGTTAAGGGCGGAACAGCTCAGCCAGAACCACCTAAACAACAGACACCACAATCACAGGGAGCTATTGGAGATTATTATGTAAATGCCTCCGCATTAAATGTACGTAGCGGCGAAGGTACAAACTACCGAATTATCGGTGCTCTTCCTCACGGCCATAAAGTTCAAGTACTCTCTGAAAACTCAGGCTGGAGTAAAATTAACTATAACGGACAAACTGGTTATATCGGAACTCGTTTCTTATCTAAAACACCAGTTGGTGGTGCAGTAGAAACAAAACCTAATACACCATCTAACATGCAAAACAATAATAATAACAATACAAATAATAGTGGTAATAACTCATCTATCCTTGCATATGCAAAATCAATGGCAGGTGTTCCATACGTATGGGGCGGAACTTCTGCTAATGGTGTGGATTGTAGTGGTTATATTTTCCATGTATATAAGAAATTCGGTCATAACATTAGCCGTCAAAGTGTGGCGGGATATTGGAGCAGCCTACCAAAGACTTCAAATCCACAGCCTGGCGACTTAATTTATTTCCAAAACACTTATAAATCAGGTCCTTCCCACATGGGCATTTATCTTGGTGGTGGATCATTTATCCAAGCTGGAGATAAAGGTGTAGCTGTTGCTTCATTAAGTAACTCTTATTGGAAGAGTCATTTCTTAGGTTATACGAAAGCACCTTAATTGATAGTTTCAGAGTCTTCTAGATTGCTAGAAGGCTCTTTTCTTGTTTTAAAAATATGTCGCTTCCTTTTCATTTCATATACTATATTCTATGAAAATATTTCATAACGTTACCATAATAAATCTCTCCTCATGAAAAGATATAACCTATTTCTCCTTTCTCCTGTTTATATGTGTTTTCTTCATGAATTTTCTTTTTATTTAAACTTTTATATGGATGTTTGACCTCAGAGGTCCGGTATGGTAAGTTACTTAAGATGTTATGTTTCTAGCAGTATAGACATCCGTTATTTATACTTTTTTACTATGAGAAAGGAGATTTACACTGCATGAATTTTTTATGGGGAATTGGCGGTGTGATTGGAGTATTAGCAATCGCATTTTTATTATCTTCCAATCGCAGAGCTATTAATTGGCGCACAATCTTAATTGCGCTAGCGCTACAAATTACATTTTCCTTCATCGTATTACGATGGGATGCTGGAAAAGCTGGATTAAAGATCGCTTCTGATGGCGTCCAAGGTCTTATTAACTTTTCTTATGAGGGGATTAAATTTGTCGCTGGGGACTTAGTAAACGCAAAAGGCCCTTGGGGATTTGTATTCGTAATTCAAGCACTACTTCCAATTGTATTTATTAGTTCATTAGTAGCAATTTTATATTACTTTGGTATTATGCAAAAATTTGTAGGTATCGTTGGTGGCGCATTAAGCAAACTTCTTGGAACTTCTAAAGCCGAAAGTTTAAATGCTGTAACAACTGTTTTCTTAGGACAAACAGAAGCACCAATTTTAATTAAACCGTACTTAGCACGCTTAACAAATAGTGAATTCTTTACCGTTATGGTAAGCGGTATGACAGCAGTTGCTGGATCCGTTCTTGTCGGCTATGCAGCTATGGGAATTCCGCTTGAGCATTTATTAGCAGCTGCAATCATGGCAGCACCTTCAAGCTTATTAATTGCAAAATTAATCATGCCGGAAACAGAAACACCAGATAACAACGTAAAGCTTTCTACCGAACGTGAAGATGCAAACGTTATTGATGCAGCTGCACGTGGTGCATCTGAAGGGATGCAACTCGTGATTAACGTAGCGGCAATGTTGATGGCTTTCATCGCATTAATTGCTGTACTAAACGGCCTATTAGGATGGATTGGTTCTTGGTTCCATATTAAATTGAGCCTAGATTTAATCTTTGGCTATTTATTATCACCATTCGCTATCTTAATTGGGATTTCACCAAACGAAGCTGTACAAGCAGCTGGTTTCATCGGTCAGAAACTTGCAATTAACGAATTCGTTGCTTATGCAAGCTTAGGACCACATATATCAGAGCTCTCTGATAAGACTGTTATGATCTTAACATTTGCAATCTGTGGTTTTGCAAACTTCTCTTCTATTGCAATTCAATTAGGTGTAACAGGAACACTTGCTCCAACGCGCCGAAAACAAATTGCACAATTAGGGATTAAAGCAGTTATCGCTGGTACATTAGCGAACTTCTTAAATGCAGCAGTTGCAGGTATGATGTTCTTATAAAATGATAAGCCCATTCCAACTCATTGGAATGGGCTTTTATTTTTGATTCATACACACCCCTTTCATATGAAAACTTCTAAACGAACAACTTCACTATATCCGTATGTATAAATTAAAATAACTATGATTCATTCTTATATAACTGTGCATATTACAAATACAAGCCTTAGGAGGAATCAAATGAAGCATAACTCTATAAAAGTATTACTACTCTGGATTGTACAAATTTTATTTTATTTTACAACCATATATATAACAACATATAAACACGCTATACTCTTTACAATTTCCTATGTCTGCATTCACATACTGTTTTTATTTATACCAGACAAACAGGCTTTTGTACTCTTTATACTTGGGACGATTCTTTCTGTATTCTATTTATTCTACCAGTCATGGGTTTACTTATGGAGCACACCCCTACAATTGGAGTATATGATTACACATTTCCTTATGATAGCTAACTTCTTCTTTGTATATATTTCAACTTATATGTTAAAACAAGTGATTCTGGAAAATAAAAAATTAACCGAACGAATACAAGTGTTAGAACAGTACATCGGTGAATCAAAGCTCCTAACAAGAACAGAATTTGAAAGACGCCAAACTTTGTTAATTGCTGCCATGAAACGTCGCAGAGAAACAGGAATGATTATCTATTTCGATTTCACATCTTTTAGTAAACATACAAAGAAAAGTGTTATGGATCGCATCGCTTCTTTATTACTTTCTACTGTACGACAAGATTTTGACCTTGTGGGAAAATATGATCATAATACTTTCGTGACTTTACTTCAAAATACAGATATAGCTGGCGCTGAAATTGTCATAAATCGACTGCATCCGAAAATGAAAGAATGGCTAACCGACGATGCAATACAACAAATTCAAATCACACAAAAGCAAGTGAATGGACAGGAGTCTAGAACCTTATGATGACACTCATTATTTTGCTATTCTTTCTCCTATTTTGCATACTTGTCCTTTTAATTAGCATCGTCTTCTCTATTAAATATGTTTTAATTTGTACTGCTTTCTTATTTTCAGCCCTACTTGCTTATTATTCATTATTAACGATTGCAGGGCTGATTCATCGAAATAGAAAGAAGAAAGAACCTTTATTGGAACATTATCCGAGTGTCGATATTTTCATTCCAGCACATAACGAAGGAATCGTTATGAAAGATACGCTAGAAGCAATAGCAAAGATTGAATATCCAGGTCAACTAACCATTTATCTATTAAATGATAACTCAAAAGACGAAACACCCGAAATTGGAGATGCATTCGATAAAGCTTATGCTCATATTCGCCATATTCGCGTTCCGCCAGGCGAACCAAAAGGGAAATCACGCGTATTAAATTATGGCCTTAGCATTTCTAATGGTAAATATTTTTGTGTATATGATGCCGACAATCAGCCCGAACCACATGCATTACGAATGCTTGTACAATATGCTGAAACAACCGAAGATGCAGTTGGTGCAGTGGGACATGTTCGAACGATAAATGAGAAACGAAATTGGTTAACCCGAATGATTTCGCTAGAATTTCAAATTTTCCAGCTTCTCATGCAATCCGGACGCTGGCTGTTATTTCAAACTGGCTCTCTTACAGGGACAAATATGCTCCTTCGCCGGTCTGCTGTAGAAGAACTCGGCGGCTATGATCCATATGCAATTGCAGAAGATGCGGAACTGACATTACGAATTACGCAAAAGGGCTATGTACTACCGATCGTCCCTGAATCTGTTACCTGGGAACAAGAACCAGAGCACTTAAAAATTTTGATTAAACAACGAACACGCTGGCTACAAGGAAACTTATACATTTTAGAAAAAATATTTTCTTCATTCAGTTTCTTTAAAGGAAAGTTGCTTGTCCATTCCTTACAGCAAGTACTCGTGTACCTTGTCTTTTGGTTATTTCTAATCATCTCGAATGTTTGGTTCATTGTAGGATTACTTGGTCTATTTCACATTCAATATACTATTCCATTACTATTTATGTGGTATGTCGCATATATTACGTATACTGCCCAACTATTTAGTTCGCAAAGTGTTGAAAGAACATTTACACCAATAAATATTTTCATTAGTATCATGATGTACTTTACCTATGCACAGCTCTTTACTTACTTATTTATTCGTAGCCTTATTCTTTATTTGCGTGCAAAAAGTAAAAAACAAGTCATCGGTTGGGATAAAACGGTTCGGTTCAAAAAAGAGAAGTAGCCCTATTTAAACAAACGTTTGATTAAAAAATAAGCACAGAGCGCCGTATGCTCTGTGCTTATTTTTTGACCAAAAGTCTATATATCGGACAAATACCCCTTAGCCGAAAGTAAGTTTCACGTCCATCCCCCAACGAACGATCTACTTTCATTTATATACGAAAAAGTGACTGCTATTTTTGTAAAACCAATTGCTTGTCTTGTTGCTCTTTCACTACTTGCGTCTTTGGTTCCGTGCTTTCTTGCACATTGCGATGTGCTACACGTTTCAAACAAATATGCTTCCACTTTCTTTCGTAACGTTTCATTGTTCTAGTTGTCCCCCTTGAATACGCTTAAAACTTTATTGAAATCGCTTACAAGAAATAATATAACATATATATGGAAAAGTGACAACACATTTCTGACAATTTTTTGTCAAAAATATGAATAACTTATGAAAATAATGCGAAAAAACACAAAATTCATTAGCTGATCGACCTTCTCTGTCGAATTATCGATATTATTTTTCGTAAAAAAAGAGCTGATCCAATCAGCTCTTTTTCCAATCATTTACGTTGGCGATTTCGCCCTTCTTTTTGCAACTCTTTAAATAATGAGGCTACCATAAAGAAGATAACAAATGCAAATGGAAACGCCGCAATAATGGAAGCTGTCTGTAATGCAGCTAAACCACCGACATAGAGTAAAATTGCTGCTAATGCTGCTTGAACAATACCCCAAATCAACTTAATGCGATTTGGTGGATTCAAACTACCATGTGTTGTTAGCATACCAAGAACAAATGTCGCAGAATCCGCCGATGTAATAAAGAACGTTGAAATCAGCAGAATTGCAAGTACCGATAACACAGGACCGATACTACCCATATGATCGAACACAGCGAATAATCCAACTTCTGTTCCCATCTCTTTAATTTGTTCATAAATATTTGCATGGTCAAATAATTCCATATGAATACCAGTACCACCAAAAACAGAGAACCAAAGTGCCCCAATTAATGTTGGAACGAGCAGTACACCAATTACAAACTCTCGAATCGTACGTCCGCGCGATACACGAGCAATAAAAGTCCCAACGAATGGTGACCATGCAATCCACCATGCCCAATAGAAAATTGTCCATGATTGAATCCATTGATTTCCGCTTTTATCTAATGGACTTAATCGGAAACTCATGCTTGGTAACTCCTGAATGTAGGCTCCAATTGTCGAAGTAAAATAATTCATAATAAAGTTCGTTGGACCTGCAAATAATAAAATTGCCATCAGTGCAAAAGCTAAAATAATATTCGTATTACTTAAATATTTAATCCCTTTATCCAAACCTGTTTGGGCAGATAACATAAACAGAACTGTTACAATTCCAATAATCACGAGTTGTGTTGTTAATGAATTCGGTATAGGAGTTAAATACCCAATACCGCCCGCGATTTGTTGTGCACCAAGTCCTAACGAAGTTGCAACACCAAACACTGTTGCAAAGACAGCTAATACATCAAATATATGTGCAACCCGCCCATGCTCTCCACTCTTAAATAAAGAGCCTACGGTCGCACTAATGGTACTTGGTTTTCCTTTTCGGAATGTAAAATACGCAATACAAAGCGCTACAAGCGCATATAGCCCCCACGGATGTAAACCCCAATGGAAAAATGAGAAGCGAAGCGCCAGACGTGCACTTTGTTCTGTAGCACTTTCTCCATATGGTGGTGCATATAAATGATTTAATGGTTCCGCAACGCCCCAGAAAATCAGTCCAATTCCCATACCAGCACTAAATAACATGGCAAACCATGTTAAATAACTATAATCAGGTTCATCATCATCTTTCCCTAAACGGATCGAACCGTATTTTGAAACAATTAAAAAGATAGAAATCCCTAGGAAAATAGAAACAGAAATAATATAAAACCAACCAAACTTACTAACTAACACATTCTGGATAGCGGTTGTGACATTTCCTAAACTTCCTTTTCCAATTATTGATTCAGGAATAATCCCCCAAATCGTAAATGCAAGACATAATACCAATGAGACAATAAATGTTTTCGTCAGTTTCCTCATCAAATCCCCCTTCGTAGGTTTCTTTCGCTTTGTAAAATGACATTAATTCCAATGTGTTAAATCGGATAAATTACAGTAATACTGCCGATATCTGTCTACAAATGTGTAAAATAATTGCCACCAATTAGAATTCTTATAGACAATTTGTATCTCCTTAAATCATCCTTTTACTTCCTTGAAAAGCAAAAGGTGAAGATTACAATGTCAAATGATGCGAGATAAATGCGGATAGGAATTTACTTTCCTAAAAAAAGATGTGTTACAGTTGTAAAAAAAGAGAAAATGCATGGATATTTACTCTTTCTTTTTGTAACAATTATGCGGTTTTTTGTTGAGATATATTACGTATTTTTAAATCTACACATAAAATATTTATGTTTATATAACTATATTAGTCATAAATTAGTAAAATACTCAAGGAATGTAACATATTAGTAAAGCTTTCGTAATACCATTGTAATATTTTTATCTCTACCGAAAAATAGCTACTATATCAAAAATGAAGGATATATAATATAAACTACTTAAAAATAAGGAATGAAAAACGCTTTCTATTCTTTTTTGATATGTTACAAAGTATTAATGATTCTTTACGAATGGTTTGTAATTCTGTGATTTCCCCAATTCTAAAAAAATCTGTTGCTATAATGAGGACACGAAAACAAACGCAATGGAGGCTATCATGAAAAAATTAATTGGTATAGCAACAGCAGCAGTTTTTGGTCTTGGGATTTTCACTACTTCTGCTAGTGCAGAAACTGTTGTAACGACAGACGTACTAAATGTACGAGAAAACCCAACTACGGAATCAAAAGTTGTAGGAAAAGTATTAAATGGTCATAAACTAGATGTTATAAATACAGAAAACGGATGGTCACAAATCAAATTTAATGATAAAGACGTATTCGTAAGTGCAGAGTTCACAAAAAGCATCTACTATGTAACTGCTAACGTATTAAATGTACGTGCAGAAGCAAACACAAATTCAGAAATTCTTGGTACGTTAAAGAAAGATGATAAAATCGAAACGACGAACCAAGTACAAAATGGATGGTTACAATTTGAATATAACGGGAAAACAGCTTATGTTCATGTTCCTTTCTTAACAGGTAAAGCTCCTGTAATAGAAAAACAAGAAACACAAGCTCCTGCTAAATCAGCTGCGCAAGCAAAACCTGCCATGCAAGTAAAAGCAGCTGCTACAAGTGCGCCTGCTGGCGGCCGTGAGTTAACGGTTGTAGCGACAGCATATACAGCTCATCCAAGTGAAAACGGCGGCACATATGGTGGCCGTGTATTAACTGCAATGGGTCATGACCTAACAGCGAATCCAAATATGAAAATGATTGCTGTTGACCCAAAAGTGATTCCATTAGGATCAAAAGTATGGGTAGAAGGTTATGGAGAAGCAATCGCTGGTGATACTGGCGGTGCAATTAAAGGAAACCGTATCGACGTTCTAGTTGGTTCAGATAGTGTTGCTAACAAATGGGGACGTAAAACGGTAAAAGTGAAAATTTTAAAATAATCAATAACTGCTAAATAATAAGCCAGTTCTCTTATATTTGAGAGCTGGCTTTTATTTTTCTATAATGACAGTAAGGAGGTAGAAATATGAACTTACAAGCAAAAATAGACTGGATTGGAACTCCGAAGTCTTACATATATAAAGATGGTGGTGTGACATATGATGCAATCTCCATTGATTTCTCGATTGAACAAGATGACAACCGCTATAAATTCATCATGCTGAAGCATGATGAAAAGACACATTATAAAATGGTCCAATACGGTGTTAAGCCCGGGTCACAAAAACCATTTCCAATCGATATTCCCTTCCGCACGGACATGCTTCCATTCATTAACAAAATTCTACAAGATCCTTATGTACAAGCCGTATTATCCTAAAATCAACCTTATGAAAAGAAACTATCCCGTTAACGAGATAGTTTCTTTTCTAGTTCATGCATCGGACCAGCAATTTCCTCAGACTTTCACGTATTATTTACTACAAGTGAATGATATAGTACTTTTCCATCTTCATTTACCGTAACCATATGGTCATTACTAAGGCTTTTAAACTTCACTGACCCATCACCATAACGAATATGATATTCCTCATACGTCATTACTTTATACTTCATAGCACTTTGCCTTTCTACATTGCGGACATCTATTATGAATCATTCTTCTGTAATTCCTTTTTTTCTGTTTTCCTACATTTTTGTTTATAATGGTAAAGGAACGAAAATTTTTGTACGGAGGAAAATTATGCTGCAACATTCAATTACAAAAGATGAAATTATGATGATTGCAAGTGAATTTGTTCAAGGATTAGATCCGCAGCAAGCGACTGATCAAGAACATGTTGCGAATGCTCGTCATTTATATCGTAGCGGTGTTGTCTATAACGTAGATTTTGATGGGTATACGCTATCAGGAACGGTAGAGGCTGAAAGAAACATATATAGCGTTCATATTCCCATTCGCAATGTATCAGACAGTTATTGCGATTGTTTCGCACCAACACAATGCGAGCATATGCTTGCCGTCTTATTATCAGCTGCTTCTAGTTTTGGAAAAGTGGGAGATGTATTAAAATTATTTAAAAATAAAACGAAACCATCGCAGACACCCATTCGAACGGCACGACAACTGCTACAATCCTCCTCTTTTGCAGAAACGGATTATACAAGTTGGTATTCATACTTTGACTCTGAATATGAAACGTTTAAGAAAGAACAAGCGCGTCTTACTTATAAACAAATGTATTTTCTAATGAGCATTTTTACAGATTTTTATATGAAATTGGAACGGAAAGCTCCGCGCGTTGTTGCGATCCATGAGTTATATAAACTGCATGGTGCGCTATATTCTTTTCAAAAACTATTAGAAGAAATTGAAGAGTTTGAAACACGAAAAATCTATTCTTATCATCAACCCGTTAATGTCATTCATCTATTTGTAGATAAAGTGGAGTCCATTGTACGAGATTTCAAATCAGAACCTGCACCTGCTGAATGTAAGCCCATTTTGCAGGAAACGGCCCAACTCGTACATACTATGTTCTTCTCAGTAGACTCCTATACACAAGAAAGATTCTTTATTTATCGTCATATATGGGGAGAACTCTTAACAGAGAACCTTCTCCTTGAGGAAGAGAAGGAACGTATTGATACAAAGATGCACCCGCTCTCAAAAGCACTCGCATCTTCACACCTACTCTTTCTACAGCGAAATGATGAAGGGGCTATGGAACTATTAGAAAAACAACCCGCGTTAGTCGTTAGTCTTTATTTTGATTGGCTAGAGGAATTGCTAAGTACGATGCAGTGGGATCGTGCAAAAAATTGGCTGTCTTTCACATATAAACAAGTGAAAAAAACAATCCAAGATCAAGCCGATACGATTTTTGTGAGAGATATCGTTCGTTTATTTGTCATGATGTATGAAACATATGCGACACAAATGAATGAACAAGCTGGGCTGGAAATGATTTTGCAAGATTTATTACCGTACAGCTTCGCGAATTATGAACAATATGCATTGGCAAAAAAACAGTATCGCACCTGGACGGAATTACACCTCCTGCATGGTCTTGAGGCAATTGAATTATTAAAGGAGCCGCTAAAAGAAATTGAAAAAGAAGCACCTGAAGCAGCGCTCCCTCTTTATCATCTTGCCACAGTACAAGCAATTGAGGAACGAAATCGAAAGTCTTATCGCCGCGCTGTTCGTTATTTAAAAAAATTACGTATGCTGTATAAACGGCTAAAGCGAACAGAGGAATGGAGTGCCTTCATCATTCAAATTGCCAATTTACATTCACGCTTACGAGCCCTACAAGAGGAATTACGGAAAGGAAAATTAATCGATGATCAAACAAATTGAAGTAACAATTCGGCTCCAATATGTCAATCAAGGTTGGTTCCTTTGGGGAGAGAATGAAACCGGGCATCCATTACCCGAGGTGGCTTGGAGACAAAATGCCTTTACATGGCACTCAACTTCCTTTTACGGTACTTTTTTAAAAAAAGCAAGTTATGACGGACGACATGGGTTTATCTTAACGAACCTTCAGGCATTTGAATACATTGCAAATAAACCGATGAACTCCTTTGCCAATCTGCAATGGAATGGACCAGCTATCCTACTAACGCCAGATGCAAAAGAACTATGGGATGCCTTTGTAACCGGGGACTTCTTCCCTGATATGAAGCGATGGGCTCATTCTCCATCATGGAAGGTAGAGAAAGATTCTATTGAAGATCGCACGCTAGCGACCTTATTCTCCGAAGCTGTTAATGAAAGTATTTTACAAGATACTCGCTCAGGGGACGGATGGGAAAATGCGAAGCGATTATATGAGCATTATGAGTTTTCAAAAAAACAACTAGAGACGGCACTTCATGAAGAAGACTGGCTCCGCAAAATTGGTTATATGGAAGACGACCTTCCCTTCACAATCGGTCTTCGTTTACAAGAACCACATGATGACTTTGAAATGTGGAAATTGGAAACAATTCTTACGCCAAAACGCGGAGCACATCGCATCTATATATATACTGACTCTCATTCATTGCCAAAGAGATGGAAAGGCTATGAGGACCGAATTAAAGAAATGCAGGAAGGATTCAGCAAGCTTGTTCCATGGCTGAAAGAAGAGGACCATTTTCGAGATGAACTCTATGAAACAGAGGCTTGGAACTTTTTAACGGAAGCAAGCAATGAATTATTAGCCGCCGGTGTTACGATTTTATTACCATCTTGGTGGCAAAATTTAAAAGCAACGAAACCAAAACTGCGCATCCAATTAAAGCAAAATAAAGCGCAAACACAATCATTCTTTGGTATGAACACACTCGTGAATTTTGATTGGCGTGTTTCTACACAAGGAATTGATCTTTCAGAAAGCGAATTTTTTGAACTTGTCGAGCAAAATAAACGACTGTTCAATTTAAATGGACAATGGATGAGGCTTGATCCTGCCTTTATTGAAGAAGTAAAAAAACTGATGAAACATGCGGACAAATACGGACTGGAAATGAAAGATGTGTTGCAGCAGCACTTATCTAGTTCAGCCGAAATAGAAATGGACCAAGAAGAGAGTCCATTTGCTGATATTGAAATTGAGCTAGATGACTATTATGAAGAGCTTTTCCAAAAATTGCTACATATCGGTGACATTCCAAAAATTGAAATACCATCCTCCTTACAAGCAACACTTCGCCCGTATCAAGAACATGGCGTTAGTTGGCTATTATATTTACGCCAGCTTGGATTTGGAGCATTATTAGCAGATGATATGGGTCTTGGGAAAAGTATCCAAACAATTACTTACTTACTCTATGTAAAAGAAAACAAGCTTCAAACAGGTCCCGCTTTAATTGTTGCACCAACATCTGTTCTTGGGAATTGGCAGAAAGAATTCGAGCGCTTCGCTCCCCATTTAAAAGTAACATTACATTATGGTAGCAATCGCGCGAAAGGAGAAACTTTTAAAGAATTTCTACAAGATGCAGATGTTGTACTAACTTCTTATGCACTATCGCAACTTGATGAAGAAGAATTAAGCACATTATGTTGGGATTCTATTATTTTAGATGAAGCACAAAATATTAAGAATCCACATACGAAGCAATCGAAAGCTGTTCGCAACTTAAAGGCGAACCATAAAATTGCGTTAACAGGAACACCGATGGAGAATCGCCTTGCTGAGCTATGGTCGATCTTTGACTTTTTAAATCATGGGTACCTTGGAAGCCTTGGACAATTCCAGCGCCGCTTCGTTACACCGATTGAAAAGGATCGAGATGAAGCCAAAATCCAGCAAGTACAGCGATTCATTTCACCATTCTTACTACGTCGTACAAAACAAGATCAAACAGTCGCATTGAACTTACCAGATAAACAAGAACAAAAAGCATACTGCCCGTTAACTGGTGAGCAAGCATCGCTATACGAACAACTTGTACAAGATACATTAAAAAATGTAGAAAACTTAAATGGAATCGAAAGACGCGGCTTTATTTTACTTATGCTAAATAAGCTAAAACAAATTTGTAATCATCCTGCTCTCTATTTAAAAGAAGATGTACCAAAAGATATTGTACAGCGTTCCATGAAAATGCAAACATTAATGGATTTGATTGAAAATATAAAGGAGCAAAATGAAAGCTGCCTCATTTTTACACAATATATCGGGATGGGGCACATGTTACAGACTGTATTAGAAGAAACATTTGGTCAGCGCGTTCTTTACTTAAATGGAAGTGTACCAAAGAAAGAGCGTGATAAAATGATTGAACAATTCCAAAATAGAACATATGATATCTTTATTCTATCCTTAAAAGCTGGGGGTACAGGGCTAAACTTAACTGCAGCTAACCATGTCATTCACTATGATCGCTGGTGGAATCCAGCTGTTGAAAATCAAGCAACAGACCGAGCTTATCGCATCGGTCAAAAACGATTCGTCCATGTGCATAAACTGATCACAACAGGAACACTGGAAGAAAAGATTGATGAAATGCTTGAACGTAAACAATCGCTCAACAATGCAGTTATCACAAGCGATAACTGGATAACAGAGCTATCTACAGACGAACTGAAAACACTTCTTGGCGTATAAAACGGCAAAAGGAGCCATCCTTAATGGGATGAGCTCCTTTTTCTATGCCAAAACCAATTGCTAATCAGAATACCTGTCAGTCCACCGCACGTATCTAACAAGGAATCTTGCCACATCGGTGTACGATCCCCTGTAAACCACTGGTGAATCTCATCAAATGTTGCATAACCGGCAACAAAAAGTAGCGCAAAAAGAAACGATCGCTTCCTTGCATAACTAGAGCGATAAAGCGCGTAGTATGTCAATGCACCAAGCATAAAAAAAACCATGAAATGGGCACCTTTGCGAAGGAAAAATTCAATAAAACCACCGACTCCTTTGTTCGCAATACTAACCGGGGTTCCTCCACCATAATCAATCGATACCCATGAAAAGTGCTCTTTCACAAACTCTACATTCACGTACTGCTCAATATCTGAACGCATATCTTGCTTCTTATACGGTTGTGCTGAAGAATAAAAAATAATTCCCATCCATAATAAAACGGGAATCCAAAATAACCACTTTCTCTTCATTTTTGAAACTCCTCTCTCCTTCTCCTAAGCGTACCAAAAAAAAGAAAAAAATTCACGCCAAAATCTTACTATTACCTCCTATATATATGGTGAAAAGGGGGTGAGAACATGGCGGTGGAAACCATTGTAACGGATTTAACTTTACGACTTGTTCTAAACGCTGGTCTAGACAAAAATGGAAAAACAGTATTTAAAAACAAACAGTTTAAACAAGTTAAGCCAAACGCTGATTTAGAAAAAGTACATGACGTTGCACGCGCGCTTTCTTCCTTACAAGAATTAAAACTTCACGCTGTACAAGTTGTCAGCACAGCTGATCTTTCAAACCTATAAAGGAGGTATAACTTATGCAAACGCTAGAATTAATTTTTTCGAAAGAAGATGGAAAAACGGTTGTTTTCTCCCTCGATAATCCCGTTACGCCTGTCAATGAGCAAACTATTAGTCAAGTGATGGATACGATTCTTTCTTCTTCCATTTTCTTATCACTTGGAGAAAACGCACAAAAAAAAGGTGCACGACTTGTTGAAAAGACAGTAACAGAAGTAAATATTGCTCCTTAATACAAAAAGGACGAAGCTGCCTTACGCTGCGGCTTCGTCTTTTTTCTTCGGCATTTCAATTGGAATGAAAATATGGGAAAATCCAACCGAAACATATTTATACTGTTCCTTTCCAAGCGTGAACTCCGTTGTATACGTCGAGAAGAACAGATAATCATTTCGTTTTGTATAATGATCAATTAACACTCCTACTTGAGGTTGTACATATTTGTTCGCTAATTTCTTACCGATTGTTGCAAGTTCCCCGAGTAACCCATCTGGATCCTCTTTTTCAACTTCTGTAAGCTTTTTACTAATATCATTTCGATTCATGAATTGTTTTGCCGCCCACTCTGTATACTCTCCTTTGCTCGGGTTACTATTAGCTAAATAAACAAACAAAAGAACAACGAGAGCCGCAATGATATATTTCTTTTTCATACTTTTATCACCCGCCTAACACTTTCTATTCTCATATATATGTCCAAGCGATGCAAATTATAAAAAGGATTATAGAAGAAATCCTCTAAAAACCTCTATAACTTTACAATTTTTTACATTATTTTAAATCTAATTTTATATTTGGTCTTTATTATAAAATGTGTAAACCATCTTAATTTTAAAGGAGGTCTTCCATTGCCGGAGATAGCAAAGATTCATACTATTTCAAATATGATAATGATGCTGTTACCGCATAGGGATCTTTTTTTTCGCACTCAAATCTATACTACGGATGAAATTTTTTACTCACCAAAAACACCGTTTGAAATCATAAAGGAGCTCATTATCTCACACAATTATTCTACATACGAGGGAAGACGAAAGGCAATCGTTGCAAAATGGAAATTATATCAAAACACACCAATTCCTATTGATCACCGCCGTTTCATCTGCGCCATTCCTACTCATTCTCCTCATACTTGGGACTGCACATGGTTATTTTATAAAAACATCGCATATATAGAAAAAGGTGCTAACAACCGGGCTATCGTATATTTTTGCAATGGAGACAGTACCACTCTCTCCATTAGTGCTTATCAAATGAAATTACAATGGAGAAAAGCTGGTAATCTTTTAGCTCAAATGATGCTTGAAGATTTTCATAACGATT
Source organism: Bacillus cereus group sp. BfR-BA-01492 (assembly GCF_022662815.1). Classification (NCBI taxonomy): domain Bacteria; kingdom Bacillati; phylum Bacillota; class Bacilli; order Caryophanales; family Bacillaceae; genus Bacillus; species Bacillus cereus group sp. BfR-BA-01492. The sequence goes on along the minus strand of NZ_JAKUEH010000017.1, from coordinate 16,740 downwards.
TTTAAAATATATACGAAAGTGGAGTCAGTCTGTTTCACCTGCCTCCACTTTCTGCTCACTACACCTCTGTACGCATCTTTTTGAGCGCCTGCCGATATATCCACCTCACTTGATAGTACGTTAACCCCATCTCATCTGCAATTTCATTAATGGTCTTTCCCCCAAAAAAAGATTCGGTAATCACATACTTTTCTCGTTCATTTAACAAACTCATATACTCGTAAACTTCCGATGATACCTCTACTACTCCACATACATGTTCTAAATGCTCTTGTTCAAAGCAAGTGTGGTATGTTTGAAATCGATTCTCCTTCTTTAATTTCTCTAGTAAATACCCACGCACTGTCACAAATGCATAATTCGAAAAACTTCCTTTCTCTTCCTCATATCTTTCATATGCCATCCATAATCCAATTAAACCGCACTGATAAAACTCCTCATAATCTTTATATAAACAGAGCCGCTTCATTTGATTTTTAATCATTTTCTCATACAAAGTAACTGCCTCAGTAAAAGTGACCGGCTTCATCTCATACCCATTTCTAAAAGGTATACCTTTTTGTTATTCCGCGGTACTTTTACAATATAAAAAGAGAAAGGAAATTTCATGGCAAGTTATTTCAAATTCTATCTCGCAAATTTCAAATTTGGACAAGCTAAATTTAAAATTTCCATACCGCTATATGAAGTAAGTGCAAATAAAAAAAGCGACCCTAAAAAAAGCCGCTTTCATAATCTTATTGACCTAAGTTAGAGAAGCTAGAACCAATACCACTTAAACTACTAAATGCAACAGAAAGGATAAAGAAGATTACAATCAGTATTGTTGCTTGTTTCTTGCTTAATCCTGCTACAATTTGTAACCCTAATCCCATAACAACTAATCCCCAAATACTGAAAACCTCAAACGCTGAAGCAGCACCATGAAGATACGTACCTGGTTCAAATAAAGGTGCTAAACTTGTGTAAGAAGTTTCTGCAGATCCACCAATTATCAATTTTAAAATAAGATTTACAATAGCTCCTAAAATTGTAATGGTATACGTATATAAGTAAATAGATAATACCTTCATATATGGTGTATCATTGCTCATAAACATCATAATAATTTTATAAACCCCTGCTGCAACAAAAAACCAAAATGCTGTACCAATTATTCCTCCGATAGCTCCAAGTCCAATCCCAAAATACCCTGCCATTTTAGCAGCTTCTGGATTCGGAACATTTGCCAATACTTCTGGACTAGTCATCGCTTGGTACATCGTAATACTAGTTACAATTGCAGTTATGATAATGAAAAGAAAGAATGCTCCCCAAACCGGACTCTTCGTTTTCATTCGTTCAAACTGTACGCTAGGAGATGTAATCATCCCGAATAATGATGGCTTTTTCCCACTTACATCTTGCGTATTAATATTTGGCTCCATTGTAACGCCTCCTTATAATGTATATCACCCGTTCTACCGGGCGGTTCACCTTCTCTACTTAAGAGACTACGAACCGCCCACTAGAACAATATATGTGTAGTAGAGAGTACCTCTCTACTACACTAGCAAACTACTCGTAACGAAGTGCTTCAATTGGGTCTAATTTCGCAGCCTTGTTCGCCGGAATTAATCCGAAAATAATACCGAGTGTCATGGAGAATACGACGCCGCCAACGACAACTTCCCATGAGACAAGCGGTGGCCATTTCGCGAATGTAGAAACAATATATGCCCCGCCATAGCCAAGACAAATCCCAATTAATCCACCAAGCAACGTTAACATAACAGCTTCAATTAAGAATTGTAGCAAAATTTTGCTGCGCGTTGCTCCAAGCGCCTTACGTATACCAATTTCACGCGTACGCTCTGTGACAGATACAAGCATAATGTTCATAACACCAATACCACCAACAACTAGAGAAATACCAGCGATTCCTCCAATAATCATTGTCATGATATTGGTTACTTTAGAAACTCCTTCTTGGAATTCTTTTAAGTTCAACATCTCATACTTACCTGAACTTTCACTCGGCTTACGACTATTTAATACTTCAACAGCCTTTTTACCTGCTTCTTCTAGGTCATCTACATTTTTAGATTGAATCGCAATACTTTGAATTTCATCTGTTCCATATAAAATTGGCCACAATGTAATCGGAATTAACACTTCAGCACTTTCAAATCCCATAATTTCATTCTCGGATTTATACACACCAATAATTTGCATTGGCTGACCTTTCATCTCGAGAATTTTCCCAACAGGATTTTCATCTTTGAATAATACTTCTTCTGTCTTTGTACTAATCATGACCGCGTTATTTCCTTGTGAAATATCCGCTTCATTTAACGAGCGCCCTTTCACAACCTTTACTTTATTGACCGAAAAGTATTCACTGTCTAGCCCTATGACCGTAACCATTTCTTTTTTATCATTTACCTCAAGTGGTTCCATTGTATTATTCGTTGTAATTACATGTGAAACTTCTTTAATATTTTTCACTTCAAAAATATCTTCATCTGTAATTTTCGGTGCTTCTTGTTCTGCCCCAAATGGATCATTAATATCAGGAACAAAATGAATCGGCATCAAGTTATTACCAGAACCCGCAATTTTCGACTTTAACATCGCTTCCCCGCCCTGTCCAATGGCAACAACGGTAATAATAGAACCGACACCGATAATAATACCAAGCATTGTAAGTGCGGAACGAAGTTTATGCGCTAGGATAGAAGATAGGGCGATTTTTATACTATCTAATAAACTCATACCGCACACCTTCTATCTTCTGTAATTTTTCCATCTCGCAGCACAATGCGGCGTGAGGAATATGCCGCTACTTCTTCTTCATGTGTAACCATAACAATTGTTGTACCTTCTGCATTTAATTTTGTGAAGATATCCATCACTTGTTCGCCAGATTTCGTATCAAGAGCACCCGTTGGCTCATCGGCCATAATAAACGTGGGTTCATTCGCAATTGCCCTTGCAATTGCGACACGCTGCTTTTGTCCACCTGACAATTCATTCGGTAAATGGTGCACTCGATCTGCTAATCCTACCTTGCTAAGGGCCTCAAGGGCACGCTTACGACGCTCAGCTTTCTTCACACCACCGTACACGAGTGGAAGCTCAACATTTTCCACCGCAGAAAGACGCGGCAATAAATTAAAATGTTGAAAGACAAAGCCAATATACTCATTGCGAATAAGAGCAAGTTTTGACTCGTCTGCTGTTAAGATATTCACATCGTTCAACATATATTCACCTTCTGTCGGACGATCTAAACAACCAATAATATTCATAAGTGTCGATTTACCAGAACCAGACGGGCCCATAATCGATACAAATTCACCATTTTGAATCGTTAAACTAATGCCGTGTAAAATGGGTACTGCCAATTTTCCTTGATAATACGTTTTTTGAATATTATTTAGTGTAATCATTTTTCTTTCACTTCCATTCCGTCATACACTTTGTCGGAAGGATTTTTAACCACCTTTTGTCCCACTGTTACGCCTTCAAGAACTTCTGTCCAGTCTCCATCAGTAGACCCTTTCTTCACATTTTGCTTACGAAGCTTTCCTTTTTCTTCTATGTATACAAATGCGTCGTCACCTTTTTCAACAATGCTCTTACTCGGAACAGCAATCATTTTCTTATTTTCTAAATTTACTTGAAGTGACACATGATAACCTGGAGATAAACCATCTTGACTATCAAGGCTTGCTTTATATGTATATTGAGACATACTTTGAGTCGCTTCACCCGCTCCTGCCGCTTGTGCCATCTCTGCACTTGTTGGGAACTCACTTACCTCTATAATCTTACCTGTCCATTTTTTCTTACTGTTTGCTTTTGCTGTTACAGTAAATGTTTGATCTTTTTGAATTTGTGATTTTTGAAGCTCAGTTAATGTCCCTTGAATTTGGAATGGATCTTTAGAAGCAATTTGTAAAAACGCTTTTCCTTGTCCACCCATCGCTTGTGAGGAACTTTGCGCTGCATCTTTATCTAGCTTTTGTACAACACCTGCAAAGTTGCTATAAATCGTAAGTTCTTTCTGTTTTTTCTGTAATTCTTCTACCTGCAACTGACCTTTTTCTTTTTCAAGATCCGTTGTTTTTTGCTGTAATTCTAATTCACTTACTTGCTCTTCCATCGGCTCTGTCACTTCTTTTCCAGCGCCGCTATCTTTCGCTTTCTTAATCTCTTTCTTCAATGAATCTATTTTCTTCTTCGCTTGATCATAACGCATCGTTGCCATTTTTTGCTCAAGCTCCACTTGTTTCATTTGTAAATTGATTTCTTCATTATCATAAGAGAATAACTTCGTTCCCTTTTCAACTTCTTGCCCTTCTTTTACTGCAATATCTTTCACTTTCCCTTTTGTTGGATCTGCATAGAAACTTTCAATATTTCCTGGCTTTACTTGTCCTGCAATTAGTTTCGTATTATTTAGCTTACGCTCTGTTACTTTTTCGAAACTAACAGCATCCACCTTCGCCTCGCCCTTCTTCTTATTTTGCATGACGAAAATGTTAATCGCTGCAACGACAACAATTAATGCAATAACCCCAATGATAATCCATTTCTTTTTTTTGTTTGGAGTACGAACCGTGTTTGGTAACATATTTTCTCTCCTTTTTATATTGATATAACAATCGTATCATTATACAAAACTTTCAGAAAAGCGTAACGAAATCTCTCCTACTATTACGCTTTTTTTACAAAGTTTTACACTAACAATTCTATTGTAACAAAAATAGTAATGTTTAGAAATATGACATCTTATCTTTTAAGCAAGTTTTAAGGAAGAATCGCGTAAAAAAGTCACCTTACATAAGGTGACCTGAGCGATTTTTAAAAAGATGCTCTCTCGGCTCATCTTCCACTAAAAATCTCGAATCATCTTTTCTCATTTTTTTAGGAATATTCCTTTTCACAAGCTGAAAGGCTTCATATTCAGCAGCATTCATTGCTCTTTGAATCGTACATCCTTCGCTTTCCCCTTGTTTATCAAGCATCCAGCCTGTTTCACTTTTTAATTGTCTCCGGAACTCTTCTTTTGCTTCCTCATTTGGAAACATCCCTTCATTTACTCTTAAATAAGTCTCCACATTCATCGGAAACCACTCATCCTCATAACCATTCTCCACGAAACAAATTGAAATCCCAACCGGTGTGCTACGAACGACAAAATCAAATGTACAATCCTCTTCTGTGACAGTTGCTGAACAAAAATAGAACGTCTCAACTTCCGATACAAAAATCCCCAACGCCTGCATCTCCTTTATACATATAATTTGCCTTTCATACCCTAATAAATTTTAACATTTGTTTTTGAAGAATTTGTAAAGTATACATTAAGTTTATATGTAGAAGCCATGAAACACTTATATGCTTGAAAGGTAGATCATAAAACAGCGGTTTTCTTCATCTATGCATGGGAGGGAATCTATTGATATGTAAGTTTCCTCAGTTCCAGCTCATTGCATGAATCTCCCTTTATTAAAGGAACTTTTCTCTCTTTTTATCTATCAATTTATAGAAGATAATAAAAAAATAGATTTACTAATATTTTAGAAAGGAAGCGAATCAAGTGAACTATAAGGGAATTACAGCAAAACTTACAGTAGGAATTTTGGCAGCGAACTTACTCATTTCTCCAGCAAATACTTCAGCAGCAAAAAAGACCTTTCCAGATGTACCAGACTGGGCGAAACAATCCGTTAACTACTTAGTGGAGAAAAAAGCACTTGATGGAAAACCAGATGGAACGTTTTCACCATCTGAACAAATTGACCGTGGTTCAGCAGCAAAGTTAATGGCTATGGTACTAGGTTTACAGGTTAACAAAGAAGCAAAACCGTCGTTCCAGGATGCGAAAAATCATTGGGCAGCTCCGTATATTGCAGCGGTTGAGAAAGCTGGTGTCATTAAAGGAGATGGGAGCGGTAACTTTAACCCATCTAAACACATTGATCGTGCTTCTATGGCCTCTATGCTTGTTGAAGCTTATAAATTAAACAATAAAATTATTGGTGATTTACCAACGCAGTTTAGTGATTTAAAAGGACATTGGGGCGAAAAGCTGACGAATACATTAGTTGCACTAGAAATCTCAAAAGGTACTGGTGACGGCTGGAAGCCACGTGGTATTGTGACTCGTGCAGAAGCAGCGCAATTTATTGCACAAACAGATATGAAAAAAGCAGACAAAGCAAAAAGAATGTATATGAACAGATATTTCATTACATATCACCAGCCATCCTTATCCTCAGGGATTACAGCGAATCAGCATGCACCGCAAATCATCGTGGTAAAAGAACAGCGTACAGATGGTTGGCTAAAGATTGTAACGTCTAAAGGAGAAAAATGGACTCCGTTACATGAAAAGAAAGAAACGATTCATAGTACATTTACTACGTATCAAGAAGCATCGCATTCATCTAAAGTATTAGGTACATATACTGCACAAACAGTAACCGTTATTGAGGAAAAGGGAAGTTGGATTCGTATTCGTACAAATGCTGGTTTCCAATGGGTAGATAAAAATCAATTAACCCCTCAAAACAAACAAAATAAACAAAATAATTTCTTAGAAGGAAAAGCAATTATTATCGATCCAGGTCATGGCGGGATCGATGGCGGTCATAAAGGAATTTATATGAATGAAAGCCCAGTTGTATATGACACAGCAGTACGCGTGCAAAAACTATTTGCTCAAAAAACACCGTTTACTGCACTGCTGACACGTGATGCACATTCAAGACCAGGAAACAATTCAAAAGACTCTCTAGCAAAACGAGTGGAATTTGCTCAAAAAAATAAAGGTGATATCTTTGTAAGTATTCATGCGAATGGTTTCAACGGTAACGCACATGGTACAGAAACTTTCTACTACAAAGCCCCAACAAAAGGAGCAAATCCATATGTAAATGATAGTCGTGTACTCGCTGAAAAAATTCAAAACCGTCTGATAACAGCTCTTAAAACACGTGACAGAGGTACAAAAGTAGGAAATTTATATGTCCTTCGCGAAAATACAATGCCATCTGTATTAACAGAGCTTGGCTTTGTAGATAATGAAGCAGACGGAAAAAAATTAGCTTCACCTGAATGGAGACAACGCGCAGCTGAAGCCATCTATGCGGGTATCCTAGATTACTATGAATGGAAAGGCCGTAACATGTCTGCTTATTACTAAGTCAGCCTATATACGCTAAGAACGAAATATAAATTAAAAATTCACAAGTAGAGTTATATTCATTCGTATAAATCTTACACCATTATAAAAAGAGCAATCCAAAAACAGTTCGTTTTTGGATTGCTCTTTTCTATACATCGTTATGCTGTTTTGTTTGCTGGATTTTTTCTTTCGTGTCCAAGTTGTACGATTAATAGGAATAATGTTGATAGAATACCACCTGCAAGTAGTAAGATAAAGCAACCATCCCAGCCAGAGTGATCAACCATGAATCCGATGATTAAGTTCGCTGTTAAGCTTCCTCCTACATAAGCAAATAGACCGCACATACCAACTGTTGTACCTACTGCAAATTTCGGTACTAATTCCATTGCACTTAAACCAATTAAGAACTGAGGAACATAAATTAAGCAACCGATAACAGAAACAGCAATACTTACAACCAGTATGCTAGTTGCCTGCCAATATACAATCGTTCCAACAACAACACCAACCATACTAATTACGCATAACGGCATACGTTTTCCTTTAAATAATTTATCACTTAAAAGACCAACTAGTAAGGAACTTGGAATTGCCATTCCTTCAAAAATAGAATATGCTGCATGGGACTGCGCTTGTGTAAATCCTTTTACAGTCGTTAAGTAAATTGGTACCCAGTTAATAACACCGAAGCGAATTAAGTATACGAATGCATTCGCAATACATAAGTACCAAACAAATTTATTTTTCACAACATATTTCATTAAAATGTCTTTTGGTGACATTTTGTTTGCATTGTCTGCTTTTTCAAGATTTTCATAGTCATTACGATATTCATCAATTGGTGGAAGACCAGCAGATTCTGGTGTATCCTTCGCATTGATCCACATAAGAACTGAAATTACCATTGCAATTATCGCCGGGAAGATAAACACGCCGGCTTGCCAATGACTTTCACCGAAAATACCTACACCGATACCAACAAGTGGTGGTACAAGCATTCCGCCGACGTTATGTGAAATATTCCAAAGCCCTGTTTTGGTACCACGCTCTTTCTTTGAGAACCACTTTGTCATTACGGTACTACAAGGCGGTGCCCCCATTCCTTGGAAAATATTATTGAAAACTAATAATGTTAAAATTATTCCAAATGAAGATGCAAACCCAAAACAAATATTTATAATTGCTGATAAGAATAAACCAACCGCAATAAAACGCTGAGCATACGCTTTATCTGATAAATTCCCCATAAAGAACTTACTTAGCCCATATACAATCGCAACAACGGAACCTAATAAACCAATTTCCGTTGTACTAAAACCATATTCCTTCATTAAATACGTACTTGATAACGTAAAGTTACTACGAACTAAATAATACGCTGCATATCCAACTGAAATCCCAATTAACACGCGGATGCGTAACAGTCTGTATACTTTATCAATCATATCCGCTGGTAATCGTTCTATAGCTGGTGCTGGCTTTAACCATTTAAACATACCATCTCTTCTCCTTTACCTACTTTTGAGAGAGACGCTGTCTATTCCAAATCTCGATAAGCCCACTATTCGATATATCTTTATTTGTTCTTCTCACAGGCTGACCTTCTATTTCTTTCTGATTCTTTGCAAGCATAGTCGGCACACCAAACGAAACTTTCTCTAAAATATGCCCCGCTTCTCCCGATAAGCAATAATCAATAAATAAATCTGCTATAATACCACCTGGTGCATCTCTTAGTTTCGAAATGGCGTTCACAGATAACCCTGTCTGCCCCGGCACTTGACTTACAATCGGAAAGCCCTGTTTTTGAAGCATTCGCTGATCTCCTATAAAGTTAATTCCGATCAAATATTCCCCACTTGCTACATACTCAGCCGGCATATATCCATTGATTGTCACTTTCGCAACTTGATAGGCAAGGTTCTTCACATACCCTTTTGCTTCTTCTTCACCAAATGTATCAATAAATGATTGGAACAACGTGTAGGCAGTTCCTGAAATATTTGGATTCGGCATGACAATTTTCTCGGCATATGCAGGGTGTAATAAATCTTTCCACTCCTTCGGATAAGAAAGTCCGAGCGGCGCAATTTCCTCATTCCACCGCTCCCTATTCACCATAATCGCAAGTTGTTCTACTTCATAGCCATACCAAAAGTCATCTTTATCTTTAACAGCTGTAGAAAGACGACTTGCATGCTGACTTGTAACTGGAATTGATAGCTTTTTTCGCTTCATCGTTTGATGCGCATCTAGCGTACCGCCAATAATAATATCCGCCTTCGGACTTTTCGATTCCTCTTCTACTCTCCGCAGGATCTCTTCTGTCGACAAACGAATAAACTCATACGTACACCCGCGCGGCTTACAAAATGATGAAAGAAGTGCTTCACCTACTTCTTCACGAGCCGCTACATACGCAACAAGATGACGGTCCTTTAAATTCGGAAGACCATTTTTATAATATGGAATAGAGGTTGTATCTCGAGAGCAACTAGACATCGCTCCTCCTATTACAAGCAAGAAAAGAAAAAAGGCTATCTTTCTCATGAAACATTCTCCTTTACAAGCAAATCAGCTAGGGAGCCTTTCATATACATGACATTCCCATTATTATCACCAAGATATTGCACAACGAAGTACGAAGGATAGACAGAAATCGTCAATATATCCTCGCGATCATTCGTAACGCGCTTTCCTCTGTGATAAGCAGTCACATAAGCAATCGGTTCATTCTGCGATTGCAATAACTTCTGAATTTCTCCATAATCTGTCATTTGCTTTGCCTGCCGAATCGAATCCAAAATCGGCGTAAGATCCATCGTACACACTCTTTCGCCTTGCCTTACCACAACTTCTTGCGCCGATGCAAAGAAATGGTGAATCATCTCCGGCGTATAATAGAGACTTAATAAATACGTTTGAAACGCGGAAACCATCGTATCCATGCCTTTCTTCCCGTATACTTCAGCCCCATACTGGAACAAGTCACCTACTGCAAAAGTAAGCTTATGTCCATTCAAGTACGTTACTTCTCCAGTAAATACTTGTTCCTGGATCTTCGCTTCCGTTTGCTGTACTTTCATTCGATCGAAGAATGAAACAATCGCATGTAGACGAACTTCATCCGTTACAACGACTTCTCCCCACTTCTCATGCTTTACTCTCACTTCAGTTGGAAGGGATTCATTCGATTTTTCTAAAACGGCTTCTTTGTCATCCACAATTGTAACGTGGTTATATAACTGTTCTTCTAACACATAAAACAATATGAGAGAAGCGATTATACAAAAGACAAAGAAAAGAATTTGAAATGATAGCCTTTTCATTTCTGCCTACCTCCAAGATAAAAAAACGTTGTTTCGAAAATATCGCATAATTGTTTCATAAATGTATCATTCAACCGCTTTCAAACTTTTTATATTTTCCATGTGCCTTGGCAATAAAAATGTCAGCATCACAATCGTTCCCTCTTCCGCGCTGCTTTTAATCTGCATACTTCCGCCTTGCTTATTCATAATCTCTTGGCAAATGGATAAGCCATAACCATTTCCATAACTAGAAGTAAGCTTTGTCCCTTTTGAAGAACGATTCCATTCAGCTAGTACTTCTTCATCCATGCCAATTCCGTCATCATAAATCATTACGCTTGCTTCCCGTTCATTCATCGTAACATTCAAACTTACCTTTGAAGCATCGCTATACTTAATCGTATTATCAAGCACATTTAAGAAGATTTGCTTTGTCTTATCAAAATCCGCCACAACATGTATTTCCGATAATTCATTCATCGCCTTAATCTCAAATTGCTGTAAGCGCGGCGTAACAATGGAAATGGCTTCGTCTGCTAACTCCCTTATATTCACAATCGTCGGCGACACTTCAAACGTACTCGTGCCATATTTTGAAGATTGCAGAAGTTCCTCCACAAGCGATAATAATCGCTGACTTTCCACCGAAACATAACGGAGACTCTCCTTTATATCTTCCCTTTCCTTTAGCTTTGGAATTAAATCGACATATCCAATAATCGCTGTAAGAGGTGTTTTCAACTCATGTGTAATTCGATCTAAAAAGTCCTTTTGCTTTTCCTTCTCTTCCTTCAGCTGTGAAATATGAAGCTCAATCCCATCCGCCATCGCATTAAAGGACGCAGAAAGCTGCGCAATTTCCACATATTCACTCAGCTCAATCTTACTTTGATAATCACCATTTGCGAGCCGCTGCGCCATTCGTCTTAACTGATCAATGGGCTTATGAAGTGAATTCGCTAATCGAATCGCAAAGAAAATTCCTCCTGCAACTAAACAAAGCGATGTCACCAAAAACGTCCAGCTCACATTTGTTAAAATCTCTTTCTCATCCTTCAGCTCACTAATAAAGCGAATGGAGCCAATGACATCGTTTCCATAATAAACCGGACTTGAAAATAAAAGGAGCGGCGCTGATTCATTCTCTTCAAACACATACGCTTTCTTTCCTTGTAGTGACTTCTCAATATCGACGTTCTTATGAAGCAATGCCCCTTTCTCCGTATCTGCCACAACATCTCCATTTCTCCCAATCATCTGAACGCGGACATCCATGCGTTTTGCTAAATAAGAAGCCACTAGAAGAGAGCTTTGTCCGATTTTCTCTACTTCTGCTTCCTTCTCTACATAATTCATCGTATACATTTGCGCTTCTACACTTAACTTCTCTAAAGAAGCCGCTGCATTACGATACATATTCTTCTCAAGCGCAATATAAATAACTGTATATAAAAGACAAAGAATCGGAATCAACAATCCGACAATGCCAAACACCATATTTCGTTTTAACGACATCTCATCACCTAACAATCCAGCTTATATCCAACGCCGTAAATTGTCTTAATATGCTCACCGCTCGCCTTAAGTTTCTTTCTAAGGCGCTGCACCATAATATCCACCGCTCTTGTATTTCCGATATACTCAAAGCCCCACACCTTCTCAAGCAATTCATCCCTCATAAATACGCGCTGCGGATTCGAAACAAACAACTTACATAAATTAAACTCCCGGTACGTCAGCTGCACTTCCTCTCCACTCACATGCACCTTCCGTTCCTTTGGACAAACGACAATCTCACCAGCACGAATCACCTCATGATTCTGAGGCACTTCCCTCTTCGTCACACGCCGCGCCATATTCTTCACTCGAAGAATGAGCTCGGCATAATTAAATGGCTTCGTCACATAATCATCAGCTCCAAGCTGAAGCCCAAGCAACTTATCATTCATCTGACTCTTCGCCGTCAACATCAGCACCGGAATATCGCGATTCCTCTCCCGAAACAAACGAAGCAACTCATACCCATCCGTATCCGGAAGCATCACATCTAAAATGAGCACATCCGGCCCATCTTCCCATCTCTCTAGCGCCTCTTTCCCACTAGCTGCCGTCAGTACATCATATCCTTCGATCTCCAGCTGCATCCGAATCAAATTCCGAATGCTCGCCTCATCATCCACCACGAGAATTTTCATCTGTCTCCTCCTTTCATCGCATATTTTAGTATAGCAAATATCCTACAAAAAAAGAGAGGCGATCATCGAACATATTTTGTCGATGATTGCTTCTCTTTTTTCATCATTGTGTTAATTCAAGATGCGCTTTTAATTTATTTGTTAACTCTTGTTTTGCATGATCTGTAACATAATAGTACCAAATACCATCAGCAGCTTTATGTCCATCACCTGGGATTTGAATATCCTCGCTGTTTTGTAAACAATCCTTATAATTCTTCTGCATATCAAACATTTGATCTTGTGTTAAATTCGTCTTCACATTTTTTTGAATCGCAGTTAACACATCACCATAGCTTGTAAGCGAAGAGAAGCTTGCCCCTTTTTTAATAACCGCTTGCATCACTTGGCGCTGACGCATTTGACGCCCAAAGTCCCCACGTGGATCCGCTTTACGCATACGTGTATAAGCTAGAGCCTCATCACCTGTTAAGTGGATGCTTCCTTTTTTAAAGTGATGTCCTTCAAGAGAAAATTCTAAATCATTATTCACATCTACTCCATCAACCGCATCAACAATATCCTTAAATCCTTCCATGTTCACTTCTATATAGTAGTTAATAGGAATGTTTAAGAAATTCTCTACTGTCGCAACAGACATATCTACTCCACCGAACGCATAAGCATGGTTAATCTTATCTTTCTTTCCTTTTCCCACAATCTCTGTGTACGTATCACGAGGAATACTTAGCGTTTTCATAGAGTTCGTTTGTGGATTGAGTGTAATAACCATAAGAGAGTCTGAACGCCCTTTATCAGCTCCACGTTCATCTGCTCCTAGTAATAAAATTGAAATAGGTTTAGATTTACTAATTTTTTCTTCCTGTTTATTGTTTTCGTCACGTTTTAAAGGTTTATGAACTTCATCTAATGTTTTTGAAACTGAGGAATAAATGTTGTAGGCGTAAATTCCTCCGCCTATAATCATGATTCCTATAACTCCTAATATCCATAATAAAATCTTCTTTTTCATTCTTTCACCTTTCTTTCTTTAACCAACAATAACTCCCTAATTATAAAGATTCAGTTCCCAAATTTAAGACCATACCTATTATACGATATATTTGCTTTTTTATCATTTAACCTCAAGACATTCCTCTTCCACTACACTAATAGTTTCATCTAAAAAAATAGACGAATAACAAAAATATTTTTCGTTATTCGTCTATTTAAATTTATTATTATCTCTTATTCCTTTTTTTCTCCAAGAGCAAATGTAATTTCTGCTTCACAAGCAATTTCGCCATCTACTGTTGCAACAGCTTTTCCTTTTCCAATTGGACCGCGTACGCGTGTCATTTCTACTTCTAATCGGAGTTGATCTCCTGGGCGTACTTGCTTTTTAAAACGGCAATTATCAATACCTCCAAAGAAGGCAAGGCGTCCACGATTTTCTTCTTTCTTTAATATCGCAATTGCTCCGACTTGAGCCAATGCTTCCACAATTAATACTCCCGGCATGACTGCATAGTCAGGAAAATGCCCATTAAAGAATTCTTCATTTGCAGATACATTTTTAATACCAACTGCGCGCTTTCCCTCTTCTACTTCTAATACTTTATCAACTAGCAAGAATGGGTAACGGTGTGGAATGATTTCTTTAATTTGTTCTATATTTAACATGAAAATATCGCTCCTTCTTCCGTATTGGTCTTACCACTAGGATATATGTTATTATCCCATTTTGCCAGTGGTTTGTCATTATAAAAAAAGAAACGCTATTGATTTCAAAAAAATGCACACACTCTTTTCTCAATAACAAGCTTCGTATAATAAAAATAATTACAGCTGACACGGAGGTAGAAAGAAGTGTGTGCCCAAGTTAGGGAAAGGCAATATATGTACCAAAACATTGGTTGCCTTAAGTGTCGTATTCACAACTCATTATATATGACAAAAATAAGAAAGAAAAATCCAATTTACACTCGTTTTTCTATTTATTTCTTGTTTTTACTATAGATTTCTTTATTTTCCTTATGTTTTCTTAAATGTTATATTTTAATAATAGGTTAACTTTTTATAGTAAATTCACTTTAATTTTCTCAGAAACCACAAATTTATCTATTCCCTAAATATTGGTTAGCTAAATAATTGTAATAAAACCCATTTTTTCACCTACCGAAAAATGGGTTTTATTATGGCTAATTAAGAACTACTTCTTTTCTAATAATTGTTTCATGTAGTCCAATAACTCACTCTTTAATTCATTATGTTGTAACGCCATCTCAATAGTCGTTTGAATAAATCCAAATTTTTCTCCAACATCATAGCGTTTCCCTTCAAAATCATATGCAAATACTCTTTGAATTTCATTTAGACGTTGAATTGCATCAGTTAATTGAATTTCACCACCAGCGCCTGTCTGTTGATCTTCTAAGAACGCAAAAATTTCTGGTGTTAAAACATAACGACCCATAATCGCTAAGTTTGATGGCGCTGTTCCTTGTGCTGGCTTTTCGACAAATTGACGCACTTGATAACGACGACCACTCTGTTCGATTGGATCGATAATCCCATAACGATGCGTTTCGTTTTCTAGCACTGCTTGAACCCCAATAACAGACGATTTTGTTGCTTCGTATTGATCCATTAGTTGACGTAAGCAAGGAGTCTCTGCTTGGACAATATCATCACCAAGCAATACTGCAAATGGTTCATTACCAATGAATTTACGTGCACACCAAACAGCATGTCCAAGGCCTTTTGGCTCTTTTTGTCTTATATAGTGAATATTAATCTTGGAAGACTCTTGTACCTTTTCAAGGATTTCGTACTTTCCTTTTTCTAATAAATTTTGCTCCAGTTCAACGGAATGATCAAAGTGATCTTCAATTGCTCGCTTACCTTTTCCCGTTACAATAATAATATCTTCAATTCCAGATTCAATCGCTTCTTCGACGATATATTGAATTGTTGGTTTATCAACAATTGGTAACATTTCCTTTGGCATTGCTTTTGTGACAGGTAAAAAACGTGTTCCTAGACCTGCTGCTGGAATAATAGCTTTTCTTACTTTTTTCATTCATACTCATCCTTACTTATAAAAGTCTATTTTAATTATACAAGCTATAATTAGTTTATTCTTTTTTTAATTTAATTATAATATTATTTTTTTTATGACTATTCCTTCTATTAATCTAAAAAATTATCAACATTTTTATTCAATAAAAATAAGATTCATATATGAAATATTTAATGTTACAACATAAAATATAATAATTTATTTGATACAAAGGAATACCTATAGAGTTAAATAGAGAGCGTCAATATTTTTGTGTAAATGACTTTTCGCCCCTTTCAGATAGAACTTCACTTTTAATATAAAAATAAATTTGTTTGAAATGGTTTGAGGGGTGTAATGATGACTGTATATTTTTTCAATTAAATGAGGGATTTCTGTCATTTTAATTCCTTTTTGGACTAGTATTTCAATGATTTCCGATGTAAACTGATTCATAGGAAGATCGCTTTTCTTAGAATTTTGTGTGATAACTTAATTCTATTAAGACAGGTCTTCCCTTTTTTACATCTTTATTCATTTACACAAAATATTCTATACTTTCGTTAAATAATCTTAAATCTATAGTAAAAGAATTATAAATATGTTTTACCTATAACTAAAACATATGATACAATTGACCGAAAATCACATTTTATAATTAATATATCTTAATAAGGCTAAGTTGTTACTTAAAATCAAATAATTTTCATTACATAGATTTAAAATTAAATTTTATATAGTGAACATAATAAGTAATAGAGAGTTGTATTACCACTTAAAGATGGACATACTTGCGCTTTTACAGTAAATATGGACAGTCTTAAGTATAGATTAATTTTAAAAGAAATTTGATTAAAAATTATTAGAAGACATTATACTATATAATCACTTTAAACTCATTTATTGGAGTTAGTATAGTCATATGGACACAACTTAGTTAAGTCCTTACAATGGATTTCAAGGAGGAAGTGTCCGTATGGCAAACAAGAAATTTAATGCAGAATTTAAAAAGAT
>NZ_JAKUEH010000016.1:0-75877 GCF_022662815.1 Bacillus cereus group sp. BfR-BA-01492 | reverse complement strand
ATCCAAGGGCCTACCGGTGCTACCGGACCTCAAGGGCCTCAGGGTATCCAAGGGCCTACTGGTGCTACCGGACCTCAAGGAACTCAGGGTATCCAAGGGCCTACCGGTGCTACCGGACCTCAAGGAACTCAGGGTATCCAAGGGCCTACCGGTGCTACCGGACCTCAAGGGCCTCAGGGTATCCAAGGGCCTACTGGTGCTACCGGGGCCACTGGACCTCAAGGACCTACTGGCGCAACAGGAGCTAGCTTTCCAGTCGCAACAGCCGTTCTACAAAATGCTGATTCTCAAACTGTAGGTTTATCAGAAAGTTTCGTCTTTAGCACAAGTTCTAACCTTAGAAATATTAATTTCAACGGGACTGACACACTTACTATTCTTGAAGATGGCGTTTATGTTATCAGTTTTTCAATTTCTATCACTGCACCTGGTTGCGCACCACTCGGAGTAGGTATTTCGCAAAACGGAGCAGTACCAAGTGATAATTTTTCTTGTAATGTAATTGGTTCTTCTCTTTCTTTCACAACAATTGAAACATTAACAGCTGGTACAAATATTACTGTTCAATCCACTCTAGGTGAGATCACGATTCCTGCTACAGGTGACACTAACATCCGACTTACTATATTTAGAATCGCTTAACCTAGATCATGTTTCTTGTTATTTCCACGAAAGTGCAAGATCAATAAAAAAAGAGCGGGATTGAACTGCACCCCAATTGTTAGATACATAATCTAACAATTGGAGGTGCAGTTTTTCTACGGCTAAATTTACAGCTGATGAAAAGATACAAATCGTTCTACGTTATTTGAACGGAAATGAAAGTTATCGAGAAATCGGTAAAGCAATCGGCATAAGAGACACAGTAGTTTTGAATTGGGTAAACCAATATAAGCAGAATGGTGTGGAAGCTTTTTTAAAACGGTATACAAATTACACACAACAATTTAAACTAGATGTACGAAACTTTATGATTGAAAACGGTACGTCCTTATATTTTAGAGCGCAATTTTCATGCAGATGCACCGAATCAAAAATGGGTAACAGACATCACAGAGTTTAAATTGTTTGGAGAGAAACTTTCTTTATCACCTGTATTAGACTTGTATAACGGTGAAATTATTACATATACAATTGGTTCTAGACCGACGTATTCACTTGTTTCAGAAATGTTAGAGAAAGCATTAGAACGTTTACCCGAAAATCACCAGCTACTGATGCATTCGGATCAAGGGTGGCATTATCAAATGAGACAATATGTCCGTACACTTGAAGCAAGAGGTATTGCGCAGAGTATGTCCCGAAAAGGAAACTGTTACGACAACGCAGTAATGGAGAATTTCTTTGGAATCATGAAGTCTGAATTCCTCTACATAAAAGAATTTGAAAGTGTGGAGCATTTTAAAATAGAATTAAAAAAATATATAGATTATTATAATACGAAACGGATAAAGGCAAAATTAAAAATGAGCCCGGTGCAATACCGAACTCACTTTTATCCAGCTGCCTAATGAAATAACCGTGTCTAATTTTTGGGGGTCACTTCATTCTCGCTCTTTTTTTGTTATGTACATTTATTTACTATTCTAATTCAATTGAAACATTCTTTTGAGGCATAAATGTAGAAATGGCATGTTTATAAATAAGCTGTTGCTTACCTTCTGTTTCCAATAAAACTGTAAAGTTATCAAATCCTTTAATTAATCCACGAAGCTGGAAACCATTTAATAAGTACAGCGTCACAAACGTATTTTCTTTACGTAGTTGATTTAAAAATTGATCCTGAATATTGATTGATTGCTTCATGTCGAATCCTCCTCTTTTTCTCTACTTAATTATTATTCGACTTTAGTTGGAGCTTTCCTTCTACATATCGCAAAATTTCTGCTGTTTTTTCACCATCTGTAACATCAAACCATGCCACATCCATTTTATTACGAAACCAAGTTAATTGACGTTTCGCATATCGACGTGAATTTGTTTTCAGTTGCGATATCGCCTCTTCTAACGAGACAGCTCCTGCAAAATAACGATATAGCTCTTTATAACCAATTGCTTGAATCGATTGACAATCTCGTACACCATTTTGATATAAGCGTTTCACTTCTTGCTCTAACCCTTGTCCCATCATAAGATCAACACGTAAGTTGATGCGATCATATAGCATTGTACGATCCATTGTCAAGCCAATTAAGACAACATCATATAATAATTCATGTTTTTGTTTTTCAAGTTGCTCACTCATTTTTTGCCCGGTTGTATGGAAAATTTCCAGCGCTCGAATCACGCGCCTTACATTGTTAGCATGAATACGCTTTGCACTTTCTGGATCTACTTCTTCTAACTTTTTATGTACAAATTCTACACCTTGTTCTTCAGCTAATTTTTCCATTTTCTCTCTGTACGCAGCATCTCCTGCTTCATCTGTAAATTGATAATCATATAGAACAGATTGGATATAAAGGCCCGTTCCGCCAACAATGATCGGCAATTTCCCACGTTTTGTAATTTCTCGAATATGTCCGCGAACAAGCTCTTGAAATTCCGCTACAGAAAACGAATCTTCCGGATCCTTAATATCAATCATATAATGCGGAATCCCTTCCATTTCATCAGCTGTTACTTTAGCGGTTCCAATATCCATCGTACGATAAATTTGCATAGAGTCTCCGCTAATAATTTCACCATTCAATGCTTTTGCAAGTTCAATACTAAGCTTCGTCTTTCCTACAGCTGTCGGGCCAATGATGACAACAACTTTCTCACGTTGCTTTTCTCCCATATATTTCAACTCTCTTTATGTAATATACTCCATTTCGTCATTATATCCAATCTTACCAATTTTAACTGCTAAAATGCAAGGTCTTTCAATACGGTAAATGAAATTACATTAATAAAACTCTTACAATAGACATAATTTCTCCACTTCTTCATATATATGATAAAAAATATGATCGGAGAGGATAGTATGAATGTAAGACAAGCCCCTATTGATTTTGTAAAATTAACAAACGAACTTATTCTTGCTGCATCAACAAAAGAAAAAGATTGCACCAAGAAAGAATTATATTTTGCGTTAAACTGTCTGCTTCGTTCCTTTCATACAGTAATTGATGAAGATTCATTATCCCCCCATTCACTACAATATATACAAAATCAATTTTGTAGCATGTATAAAATTATTACCGGTCGAACTATATATCCCTTTTAACATACAAAAAAATCTGTCAGAAAATTTCTGACAGATTTTTTCATTATATATTATTTTATAATTTTCACTTTCACATGTTTACGTCCCCATTGATCAGCAGTTCCATCAGAGCCAACTAACACATCAATACGGTTACCTTTAATTGCACCGCCAGTATCACCAGCAATCGCTTCTCCATACCCTTCTACCCATACTTTTGATCCTAACGGAATTACATTCGGATCAACAGCAATCACTTTCATATTCGGATTGGCCGTTAAATCATGACCCATTGCTGTTAATACTCGACCGCCATATGTACCATTTTCACTTGGATGAGCTGTATATGCTGTAGCTTCAACCGTTAGTTCACGTCCACTTGAAGGTTCATTTGTAGCTTTCGGTTTTGATTGCGCTACCTGCGTCTGTTCTTTTTCTTGTACCACCGGTTTTGATTGTGCTACTTGTGTCTGTTCTTTTTCTTGTACTACTGGTTTTGATTGTACTACTTGCGTCTTTGTTTGCACTTGTTTTACTGGCGCTTTTTCCTTTACAGGTGTTACAACTTTTACAGGCGCTTTCCCTGTTAAGAAAGGAGCATAAACATAAGCTGTTTTTCCATTATAATTAAATTGTAGCCAACCATTTTGTATTTGATTCGTTGTTTCAATCAAATCATCTTTCTTTAACGTACCGAGAATGTCTGAACTTGCGCTCATTCCTGCACGTACGTTCAATGTATTTGCAGTTACATAATAAATATTTTTCGTAAACGCTGCGCTTACGAATACATCCTTCCCATTCCATTTAATTTGTGACCATCCGTTTTCTGTATTTGCAACATGTAGTTCATGACCTTCTAATACTTTTCCTACAACTTTTGATTCCGTGGTTGGGTTTTCTCGTACATTGAGTACATCTGTTGTTACAACTGTTTCCGCCTTAGCAGAAGAATCATAAATTCCAAAACCAAAAAACGCCGCTATTGCTATACCAACTAATTTTTTCATGAATAGCCTCCATTCGCTTTGTTTTTGTGTCCTCATTATAACAACAGATTTTTTTTAATGGAGAAAATCACACAATTACAAACGATTCGTAACAAACTATTAATAGTCTGTAATATACATTTGAATATAAAAAATTACCTTTCTACCTTGTTTTACATCACTTTTAATAGTTTTCCATCCTATTTTTATACATATTTTTTTACATGAAACAAAACATTATTACCTTTTTATTACAAATTAAAAGGAAAATATTACATATGCAGTTACAAAAAAAACAGCTACTTTACTAAATAGCCGTTCTTTGTATTTTTATTATATTTTCTTTTTCTCTCTTCCTATCATAAGAGCGGAAATTATAGATTCCATTATGCTAGAAAGAATATATAACGGCAGTTTATTCATGAACATAATAACAAATGAACCTTCTTCTTTATTAAAAACAGCTATACTTTTGCATATCACATTTTTCTTATTATTCCAAAACATTCACTTTCCATAAAAAAATCTCAGCCTTTTCAATAGCTGAGATTTTTTATTAATAATAAGGTGAAATCATTAAGTACACAATAACACCAGAAAGACTTACATATAACCAGATTGGCATCGTCCAACGTACAATTTTACGATGGCGTGTTAATTGGTTTGTAAAACCGAACACAAGTGAGAATAAAGCGAGTGGTACGATAATGGCCGCCAGAAAAATATGTGTAATTAAAATAAAGAAATATACATATTTAATGACACCTTCTCCTCCAAAATGTGTTGCTGGCGCTAAGTAATGATACGTTAAATATGATACACAAAATAGCAAAGTTGTCGTAAATGCCGCAAGAATAAAGCCGCGATGCATTTTTACATTCTTCTTAATAATGGAGAATAATCCTGCTAATAAAAAAACAAATGTAAAACTGTTAAAAATGGCATTTAACATCGGTAAAATCGTTACATCAAAATGGACTTCTCCTTTATAACCTACAGGTCCAAAAAATAAAAATAAAATAATCGCATTAACAACTATAGAAAGCGTTATCACAATAGAAGCATAGCTTTTCTGATTTGTTGAATGATCCGCCAATTTGTTCACTCCCTTTTCTTTTCCATATGTATCATGAACTTCACTATTTTAACATATTATGCACAGTGAAAATGTGACAATACTTTGACACAAACAAGTTCAAGAAAGAAAAAAATCCTTCTTAACTCTCTTTCTTAAGAAGGATTTTATCGCTTATGAGCTGAAATAGCAATGCGATTAGTTTTTATTAAAAAACATATCGCTATACGCTTGAAAAATTTCAGACACTTGATATCCCATTAATAAAATGGCTGTTGCTGAAAAGAAACCAATCATAAGAAATCGAAACCACATGTAAATCTCCTCCTCATATTTAAGCTTATAAAGCATGCGCTATATTACAAGGCGGATAATCACAGTCTTCTTCTTCGCTTTCCTTTTTCTTTACAATTGCTGTGATAAAGCGAATCATAAAGAATAGGATAAACGGCAGTTCCCGATTACGTATATTGACATACTTGAAAATCGGCTCCTGCTGTAAATCCGACAGGGATGAGAAAGAATAGAACATATTATGCTCTTCCATATATAAAAGAACAATCTTCATACAAAACAATATTCCCAGAAAGGAAATAACATCTTGCCAATCTGTCGTATATAACATGTTATAGAGCTCTAATACGCATTCTTCCATCATCATCCCCCCTTCTTTTCAACTATTTTCCTCATATCTACATAAAAAGTCAAGAAAATTACCTTATATCCACTATGAAAATATTGTTTTTATATCCTCCAACTGCACCTCTTGTTTTTGTAACAATTGCACTCTTAGCTCTACAAACATCTTTTGTTTCATTTGATACCTTTGAGCATATTTTGAATGCATTTTGTAATCAATCTGTTGCAACACATATCCTTCAATCCAAAGCTTACCTGCTTTCATTTTATTTACATATTTATGTGACCTAAGTTTTTCTTTTGGAATAAATTCACTGCTCGTTACAACAATATTCTTTGAGATTCCTCTTATTTCTACCTTTCCAGGAAATGTTACCGTTTCTTCTAAGGCTAATTCTATTTTATAATCTCCTAACAGAACTGGAAGCCTTGTTGCGAGAAAATAAAGATTTTTTTCTTCATTTTCTTTTGGCGGAACAATCTGATGTAGAGAAGTTAAAGACGATTGTTGCACTTTTTCTGTATTTATATTGTTTGTAGTACAATCATTTGCAACTTCTATAAGAGATCGGTCTTCCACAATTTTTGTAGATTTCAAATAGCAATGCGGCTGTTCAAAATATTGTTGAATCGTAATTACCAACCGTGAATCTATTTCATTGGATATTTGATTTTTATATACAAATATTTCTTCATCAATCCAATTTATAATGGGAGGCATAAGAAAATCTTTTATATCCCTCATAATCGAAAAAGGAGTTTTAACAAATTTAGAGTACCCCTCACATCCTGGATACATTTTTTTGTCTGCGAATTGTACAACTTTACATACAGCAGCTTGCTTAGAAATGATGTTGCTCATCTCTTCATAATTCAGCCATGGTTTATTCATCATGTATCACTTCCTAACTGATGAATGAAATCGCATCTTTATCATTATGTATATATTTATTGTCAACGTTATATATGCCCTCTCTGCAAAAAAGGACATTCTCTTTTCACAAAAAGAGAATGTCCTTTTTCATTATAACCCTGTTACTTGTACTTGCTGTGTTTGTAATACTTTTACAGTAAGGTCTAAAACGATTTTTTCTCGAAGCTCTGTGAACGTCTCATTCAAATTAGTTGGGCAAGGTGAATAATCTAATTCAAAGAAAGCCGCACTAATTAATTCACAATATGGCTGTTCATTATAAAAAACAGTATTTTCGAAGTAGTATTTGTCAAGTCGCGACAAATCTCCATTATGAGGGTTGATAAAGCGAGAAGTAGCTTCAGACGAAGATGCGATAATTGGCAGTGTCGAAAAGTCTGCTTCTGTTAAATCAGCAAAACCAGAAAACGGAATATGTGCAATTCTATCAAGTAGCGCCGCATTACAATCACCAGAAGCATATTCAATATTTTTTCGAATGTAACCTTCTACAAATAGTTTCGCTCTTGTCACTTGACGAAAATTCGTACCAGGAATAGGAGTAAAGGCTACTGGTACTAATTTACATTGTGTTAAAAATGCATTTTTTAACACACGCTTAATCTCCGATGCTGCTGGATCTAATGGAACATTCGCTTCAACAACAATTTGAAGTGTTCTTTCCGCTAATACAACTGGAACTTTTACAATCGGTGTTCCTGGAGTAAGAATAGGCGTTGCTTCGGAATCTGACAGTGGAACTCTATTTTGCCCTGTCACTTCGCAAGGTACTTCAATTGGACATGGGTCTTCATTTTGGAAATTATTCATACTGATTCTCTCCTTTGTATCTTTTTAACCATAAGACTGGCTATGTTACTAACATATGTATTTTTTCTAGTCATGCATGGGTTAATAGCATAGTCACTTTTATCAAATTCGTTAATAGAAAAGGTTCATGAGCCATATCCTTAATCTCTATTTTCTTCAATTAAAAAAACAATTCTTGATAAAATTCCATTTCACCTTACATGAAATGAAATTTTAAGATACACTATACAAAACATAAAGACAATACATCTAGACAACTTTTTAGAGGAGTGTGATTTGCATTGAAGACTTTTAAGTTTTTCTTATGTACTGTACTGTTTATACTCAGCCTCACGACTATTCCTTTACAACCTACAGCATCTACTTTATCTTCTAAATTACTTGTTGGATACTGGCACAATTTCGACAATGGAACGGGCATCATTAAGTTAAGAGATGTTTCCTCGAAATGGGATGTTATCAATGTTTCCTTCGGGGAAACGGGAAGTGATCGTGCGACGATTGAATTTACACCAGCATATGGCAGTGAATCTGAATTTATAGCTGATATCGCTTATTTGAAAAGTAAAGGGAAAAAGATCGTCCTTTCTATCGGGGGACAAAACGGAGTCGTTTTACTACCTGATGCCGCTGCTAAACAGCGTTTTATCAACTCAGTACAAAAAATTATTGATAAATATGGATTTGATGGTATCGATATTGATTTAGAATCAGGAATTGTATTAAATGGAGATGATTATGACTTTAAAAACCCAAAAACACCTCAAATTATTCACCTCATATCAGCGATTCGGTCCATTTCTGAACATTATGGTCCTGATTTTCTACTAAGCATGGCGCCAGAAACAGCTTACGTACAAGGAGGTTTTAGCGCCTACGGAAATATTTGGGGCGCATATTTACCAATTATTTATGGTGTTAAAGATAAATTAACTTACATTCATGTTCAACATTATAATGCTGGCAGTGGAATAGGAATGGACGGAAATCATTATACACAAGGAACTGCCGATTATGAAGTTGCAATGGCAGACATGCTATTACACGGATTCCCGGTAGCAGGTAACCCAAATAACTTTTTCCCGGCTCTCCGAACAGACCAAGTGATGATTGGTCTTCCTGCAGCTCCTGCAGCAGCTCCAAGCGGAGGATATATTTCACCTAACGAAATGAAGAAAGCGCTGGATTATATTATAAAAGGCACCTCTTTTGGTGGGAAATATACATTATCTAATCCTGAAGGATATCCTGCTTTCCGCGGATTAATGGCTTGGTCAATCAATTGGGATGCAAAAAATAACTATGAATTTTCTCATACTTATAGAACATACTTTGATACACTTCATAATCTAAAATAATGTGAGTTACAACTCTAGAAACTTTTCTCTATTTATATTCATAACATACTTTCTTTATATCTCAGCATGTTCAAGTTTGCTACAACATATTGTCTCGCTACAAGTAAAACTCAGTTTAGTAGATTTTATCCGATATTTTAAGGCAGACTCATAATCGGTGGGGGAGGAAGCCCCCGCTGATTAAAGTTTCACTTGCATGATCTTATAGAAAAATTGCATAAAACAGTATTCTCTCCTCATTTTTTACCGACCTAACGAGATTGACAAATTTATACATATTTTATAACATATTGAATGATGTCTTTCTTATTCAATAATTTGTTCTATATCATAACGTATAATCATTATGAATAAATACATTATTCATCTCGCTAACTTATAGCATAGATACAAATTTTATATAGAATAATTGAAAAGACATCATTGTTATTTACAATCCTTTTTCATATCTTCTAATAATTCATGATGATTATGCGAAACAACGGAGGGATTTTTTATGTCTGTTTATGCACCTCATGAAATTGCCAATTTAGCTGCTGATTCAGGTAAGAAGAAAGCATTACTACCTCTATTTCCGATGCTTATTCTCGGCTTTTTTGGTGGCGCTTTCATAGCGTTAGGGTATTTGCTTGATATTCGTGTGATTGGGACAATGCCAAAAGCGTTAGGGTCATTTTCTACTTTTCTAGGGGCAGCTGTTTTCCCAGTTGGTCTTATTCTTGTTATTCTTGCTGGTGGCGAATTAGTGACAGGTAATATGATGACTCTATCAATGGCTTGGTTTCAAAAGCGGATTACTTTTTTTAACGTTGTAAAGAATTTATTTATTATTACAATCTGTAACTTTATTGGCGCTGTCTTTGTTGCTTATTTCTTTGGACATATCGTTGGACTAACTGAAGGACAATTTTTAGCAAAAACGGTATCTATCGCACAATCAAAACTTCATGATACAGCTATACAAGCATTTTTTTCTGCTATTGGATGTAACTGGCTCGTTTGTTTAGCTGTTTGGCTCAGTATGGGAAGTAAAGAGTTTAGTGGGAAAATTATCGGCATTTGGTTTCCTGTTATGACCTTTGTCGCAATAGGCTTTCAGCACGTTGTTGCAAATATGTTTGTCATTCCAGCTGCGATCTTCGCTGGTCATTTCAGTTGGGCAGACTATTTTCCAAACTTTATTGTTGTCTTTTTTGGGAATTTAGTAGGAGGTATGCTATTTGTAGCTCTTCCTTATTTCCTAGCTTATAAACAACAATCGAAAATAACAACGGCATCTACTGAAAAAAAATCGGTATCTGTTTAAATACAATCATCTATGCTTTATAAACAGCAATTTTACATCATGGACATAAACTATCGTATGGTAAATCGTATATCATACTTATAAAATATTGGATCAAATGGTATAATTCTCTTTATGAATGGGGAAAATAGAGCTGTTTTCGATACAAACAATGTATTTTTTGTGAATCTATCAGCGTACACTTGTTCTCCACACTTTTATGCGTTATAATAACAACTCAAATACAAATAGTATTACATACGAGGTGAAAAAAATGAATAAAACAGAATTAATTAAAAACGTAGCACAAAAAGCAGAAATCTCTCAAAAAGAAGCTACTGTCGTTGTACAATCTGTAGTAGAATCTATTACAAATACTTTAGCTGCTGGCGAAAAAGTACAACTTATCGGCTTTGGTACATTCGAAGTACGTGAAAGAGCTGCTCGCACAGGTCGTAACCCACAAACAGGTGAAGAAATGCAAATTGCAGCTTCTAAAGTACCTGCATTTAAAGCTGGAAAAGAATTAAAAGAAGCTGTAAAATAATTAGTAAAAAAACGAGCTAGTAAAGAACTAGCTCGCTTTTTTTACGCTTTCGAAAACCTTTCAAACACTCTCATTAGCTCTTCTATTGCCTCATCCCCATTGCCATCTTGAATTGCATGAGAAACACAATGATGCGTATGATTTTTGAGAATACCCATTCCGACTTTCTTCATCGCTGCATTAATAGCGGAAATTTGCACTAAAATATCCACGCAATATCGATCATTTTCAATCATATTTTGAATGCCTCGAACTTGTCCTTCAATTCTCTTTAATCGATTCATAATTTGTTCTTTTTCTTTATCCGATCTATGCGTAGTAGCTGCTCCCTGTTCATTATGATTCATTTTATCACCTTCTTAAAGTTTCAATTGTATTAACAAATAGATATTCATTCATAAACTTATTTTTCAATTCATCTATATTGTAATATGATCTACTCGGAGTATAACATTTATAGATAAACATCTTCAATTCAATGCTTCATTCCTATTATTAAACCTTAATAAGACTCTTCATACAAGTTTCCTTCTACTATATACGTCCATGTTTTTAAAAATAGTTTTATTATTCATATTGTTGGAGGGACAAGAACTTATTATACTTGTAAAAAGAATCATTGAATTCCTTCACTTACTATTACATAAACTCCTTCATCAATTGGACTTTTATGGGGAATCCTATCCACTTCTATTTCGTTTTTTTGTTTGCGATGGGAATATGGCTTCCCGCAAATAGTGGAAGATACATGAACGATGATTTTTCTTCAAAAAGAAAAAAACGCTTCATCTTCCCCTTACTTCTTTTAAAAGTGGAAGATAAAACGATTCAAATAAGAAAATCGACTCGCTTGTTTCAAAGTTTCTAGTTAATAGATTTATAGCACGAAAGGTATAATGATTATATATAACTCACACATCTCTTAGTTGTTTAAAGGAATAACTAAAGGATATTACTTACAAAGCGCAATCCTTTACTTAAAACCGTTGGGACTACTGATGCATGATTCTCTCCTTCTGCTTCATAAAAAGCAAATTGAAGCTTATGATTGTCCAGTTTGGATAAACGTTCTGATAATGCATTTGCATCTTGAAGCATATGGCCTCTTTCCGCTCCGCCGACTGTAAGAAAAACTCGAACCTCATCACTCATTTGATTCCATTTATCTATAAATTTCAATTCATTTTCAAGAATCAATTGATTGTTCCACCAAATGGAGGGACTGCTGATGAAATAATTTTGGAACGCACTGGTTTTTGTAAACAGAATATGCAGTGCAAATAATCCACCAAATGAATGTCCAAATATCGTCTGTTTTTTTTGATTAATAGTAAAGTTTTTCTCAATTTGTGGTTTCAATTCCTCTTGAATAAATGCTAAGAACTTACTTGCTCCTCCCGACTTCGGCCACGGTTTCCCATCAGGCTTCGGCGGTGCATCTACTGAGAGTGGATAAGGAGTAAAATCGTAACACCTTTCTGCACCCGCAAACACCCCTTCAATTGGATAACCAATCCCAACAATAATAGAAGCGGGAACTCCTGTTTTTTCAGCCCTTCCTGACTGAACTTTCATCGCCTCTTGAAATGTTTGAAAGTATGCATTCCCATCTAATACATAAATGACAGGATATCCATTGTCTGGAGCTGGATGCTTAGGCTTTGAAATATAAATTCGATATTTACGCTTCCCAATATCCGAATACATCTCCCATTGCTCTGCTCCAGAAACGATAACATCTTCTCTTTCTATATGTGTATTCATACGATTATCGCCTCTCTTTTTTTCTTTTCTTAACTTGTCGCATATAAGTCTGTATCTTCTTCTTTCGTAACACTATCATACCCAAAACATACAGGGGCGCCATTGTAAGGATCTATCATAACGCGTGCATCAATATGAAACACACTTCTTAATACGTCGTTTGTAATGATTTCTACAGGGCTTCCAGTCGTCATGATTTTCCCATCTTTCATCGCAATAATCTCATCTGAAAACCGCGCCGCATGATTAATATCATGTAAAACCATTATAACCGTACAATGATGCTCTTTATTTAATCGTTCCACAATTTGTAGCACTTCTAATTGATGAGACATATCAAGATAAGTTGTTGGTTCATCTAATAAAAGAATTTCTGTCTCCTGTGCTAACGCCATCGCTAACCATACTTTTTGTCTTTGACCGCCTGATAAATTTGCAATTTGACGATTGCGAAATGCTGCTGTTTTTGTAATTTCCAAAGCCCATTCAATCACTTCTGTATCCTTGGATGATCGTTTATTCACATTGTTTCGGTGTGGATAACGACCATAAGAAATCAACTCCTCTACTTTCAGCTCTCCTGGCGCAATCGGATTTTGCGGAAGTAAAGCGAGTTGCTTTGCGATTTCTTTCGTTGGAATCGTATGTAAATCTTGATCTTGCAAATATACTTTGCCGCTTTTTTGTTTTACAATACGTCCCATTGTTTTTAATAAAGTAGACTTCCCACAGCCATTCGGTCCTATAATGGTTGTTACCTTTCCTTTTTGTATTTCTACGTTTAAATCACGAAATACTATCAATTTCTCATAACTTGTTTCTAAACGTTCTGTACGTAATACTTTCACAATTTCTCCCTCCTCTTACGCTTTTGCTTTGTATAACAAATAGAGAAAATATGGTACACCAATAATGGAAATGACAATTCCAACTGGTAACTCTACAGGTGTAAAAATTGTTTTGGCAATAAAGTCTGAAACAATGACAAGTAACATGCCAATTGCACCGCATGTAGGAATGACATGCTTATGTTGAATGCCGACTAAACGTTTTGCAATATGCGGTGCCATTAATCCTACAAATCCAATACTTCCTGCAACAGAAACACAAGCGCTTACTAAGCCAATACTACTTAATAGTAAAATTGATTTTTCTCTCTCTACCGAAACTCCTAAACTCGTTATACTTGTTTCTTCTAATTGAAATAGGTCAAGCAAGTACGCTTTTCTTTTCACAATTGGAATTAAGATAATTAGCCACGGCAACATCGCAACAATATATTGCCAGTTTGAATTATATATACTTCCAGAAACCCAAACAGCAGCCATTTCAAAGTCCGTTGCTTTCATTTTTAACGATACATACGTAGAGAAAGCTCCAAATCCTGATCCGATCGCAATTCCTGTTAATAACAGACGCTGTGAATCCAATCTTCCATTTCGCCAAGAAAACATATAGATTAATATAGCTGCTCCTAAGCCGCCAACTAAACCAAATAGTGGCATCATCATAATAGAAACCCAATCTGTACTCTTCATTTGTCCTTGAAAGAAAAACATAAAAATAACGATTGCCGTTCCTGCTCCAGCATTAACTCCTAAAATACCAGGGTCAGCTAATCCATTTCTTGTAATCCCTTGAATCACTGCGCCGGCAATCCCAAGACCTAGTCCTACGAATGCCGCAATTATAATTCGCGGAAGCCGAAAATCAAATATAACTAAGTCATGTTCAGGTACAGGATTAATCCGAAATATTGTTCGGAATACATCTATAATGGAAATATCAAAAGTTCCATTCGTTACACTCATATAAATGGCACTCAAAATAAAAAATATCGTAATCCCCATTGTCATGACATAACGCTTATTTAATCCTCTAAGCATGTTTCTCTCCTCCTCTTGTATGAATTAAATAAAGGAAGAAAGGAATTCCAATTAGAGAGGTAACAACTCCGATTGGTGTTTCAAATGGGTAATTTACAAATCTACTTACTACATCGCATAAAGCGAGAAAAACACCACCAATGACTCCTGCGCAAGGAATAATCCATTTATAATCCACTCCGATTAAAAAACGGGTCATATGTGGAATAATTAATCCTACAAATCCGATTTTTCCAACCAGTGCAACAGCTGTCCCTGTCAATAATACAACTGCTATAATTGCCGTTATTTTTACAAGGCTTATACGTTGTCCTAAATTAATAGAAACTTCTTCTCCTAATGAAAGAATCGTAATAGATTTTGAAATGATGAGCGCTAACATAATCCCAACTATCCCGAAAGGAATTGCTAATTTGATTACATTTGGATCTACTTGATGCAACTTCGCGTTATACCACATACTAATATTTTGGGAAATTTGAAAATATGATGCAATTGCAGCCGAAGCACTACTTAAAAAGGTGCCTATAACAGTTCCGATAATCGCTAATCGAACTGGTGATAAACCATTTCGCAATAATGAACCAAAGCCGAAAACCATTCCTGCTCCCAGCGCCGAACCAAGCATAGAACATAAAATCATTTGAACAGAAGACATTGCTGGTAAAAACACCATACAAATGGTAATGACAAATGCAGAACCATCTGTTACACCCATAATAGAAGGGGATGCAAGATAGTTCCTTGTCATCCCCTGCATAAGTGCTCCTGATATGGCTAAAAATGCTCCTACTAAAAGAGCTGCAACTACTCTTGGCAAACGAGAAGTAATAATAATATTATGATTTACATTGCTTGAATCGAAATGAAATAATGCATTCCAAGTTGTTTCAAAATCAATATTTTTCGCCCCATAAAAAATAGAAAGCATCATTGTAAATAAAATCAATATGGGTGCGAAACATAAAATTATCATTGGTACTGAATTTATTTTCCGCATATCATTCAACGCACCTTACTTATTGAATTATTTAGATAAATTTTTGACAGCTTCTTTTAAAAATGTTGTTTTACTCCAAGCAGTACCACCTTGTGCCATTGGATCAACAGCATTTATAAATACCTTTTTATCTTTTACAGCATTGATGCTTTGCCAAATTGGATTACTTTGTAAGTCTTCTAATACTTGTGGTTTATCTTTATTCTCGCTCTTTTCAAATTGTAAGAAGATATAATCCGGATTGCTCTGAGCTAATTTTTCTAAAGAGATTGCTTCTTGTGCTTTTACAGACTTAATTTCTTCTGGAACAGTTAATCCTAAATCTTTATAAATAACAGGATTGAAGTATACACTTTCTGGATAAAGATATAAGTTACCAGCTCTTAGTCTAATAACAAGAATCTTTTTATCTTTTAATGTATCCCCAATTTGTTCTTTCGCTTTTGCGGCATCAGCTTTGTAATCTTTAATAATTTTTTCCGCTTTATCTTTTTTACCAGATAACTCTCCCATTAATTTCAAGTTTTCTTCCCAATTTGTTGAAATATGTGACACTGGGAATGTTGGAGCGATCTTTGTAAACTTCTCAGCTGTTTCCGGCGGGAATTTTGAACTAGACGTAATTACATCTGGTTTTAGTTGAAGTAACGTTTCGAAATTCGGTTGCATTTTCTCCCCAACAGACTTCGCACCTTCTAAATCTTTTTCTAAATACTCAGGTAATTTTCCACCTACTGTTATTGCACCTACTGGCTTAATACCAAGAACAGCTGCATCTTCCATTGACTCTAAGCTAGATGTTACGATATTTGTCACTTTCGCAGGCACCGTATATTCTTTCCCTAAATATGTAATTTTTCGTTTTTCATCTTTTTTTGTTTCTGTTGCTTTCGATGTTTGCTTCTGTTCCCCTGAACTTTTGTCTGCACTGTTACAGGCAGCAAGACCAATACTTAATACTGTCACCATTCCTAGTGTAAATAATTTCTTGTTCATTTGAATACTTCTCCTCCCAAATATTAAATATCACAAAAAATTGATATACTTTGCATTCTATATCTTTTTTCTAATCACACATCCCCTACCATACAATAAACTGCATGTATCCCACTTCCTCTATTCCGTAATCTTTTATTCTAATTGATAATGATAATGATTATCGTTATTAAGTATATATTCAATACAAAAATATTTCAAGAATGATTTGAAATATTTTAATAAAACACACAAAAAGAAACCTATTTATCTTTCTTTTCAGACAAATAGGTTTCTTTTTATTCTTTATGTAAAAACTTCACACATACTGGACTAGGTACAATTACATTCGATTGTACAAGTGTTAATTGTCCAGTATTCTTATTGCGAGAAAATAAAATAAGATTGTTAGAGCTTTCATTCGCAACAATAACAAAATGTTCTGTAGGATCAAGTGTAAAATCTCGTGGCCAATTCCCTTCCGTTGATATAGCCTCTAAAAATGTCAATTTTCCAGAATATTGATTGACTCGAAAAATTGCAATACTATTATGCCCACGGTTTGCTGCATATACAAATGCCCCATCAGAAGAAATTTGAATCGCACTTCCGTAGTTACTTCCGCCATACGCTTCAGGCAAAGCTGAAATAGATTGGATTTGTTGAAATTTTCCACTTTGTTTATCATATGTCAATACGATGACTTCTGAACTCAGTTCAGTTAATACATATGCATAGTTGCCATTTGGATGAAACACAAGATGCCTTGGACCACTTCCTGGATGAACCGATAAGCTCTGTACCTCTGTTAACCTTCCCTCTTTTTCTTTATAAGTAATGAACTGATCAATGCCTAAATCAACTGCTACGACATATGCTTCGTTAGGGGCAAATCCAGCATAATGAACATGTGGTTTTTCTTGCCTCTCCTTATTTGGACCAGAACCACTATGATAAATAATCGATGCTTCTTCTACTATTCCATTTTCTCGATTCACCACATAAGATTGGAGTGTCCCTTTATGGTAATTTGCAGCTATCACTCTATTACCCTTTGAATTTATACTTACATGACACGGCGATGGTCCTTCAACCATTTGTCTATTTAATTCGGTCAGTTGTTTTGTGTTCGTGTCAATCAAAAAACTCACCACTCCGCCTAATTCATTGTTCTTTGCAACAGAATATAAATATTGATTATCATGACGAATCGCAAAATAAGTCGGATCTTCTATATGTACTACCACTTCTACATCTCTTATTTCCTTTGATTTTACATCTAAAATAAACCGATAAATCCCTTCGCTCTCTCCCTTTGTATACGTACCAATAAATCCAATTAACTCGTCTTGATTCATGGTCCCTATCCCCTTTGTATATGGTAAAAAATCCAGATAGCAAATTTTATCCCGCATTAACGGGCAGTAAGACTCCCACCTCAAGATGCAGAGAGAAGCAAGGAAGATAGGTGGGAGTAGGGCTGCCCGTAACAGCCCGATTGGTGAGGGCTCATAATCAGTGGGGGATGAAGAAAACCCCCACTGATTAAAGTTTCACTTTATTTTACTACCTGGATTCCTTTCTTACGCTCGTTCTTCAAACAATCGTGCTATTTCTATAATGACATGAGTAGCTTTTTCCATATTATCTACAGAAACGTACTCAAATTTCCCGTGGTAATTTTCTCCCCCTGTAAAAATATTTGGAGTCGGTAATCCCATATATGATAATTGAGAACCGTCTGTTCCCCCGCGAATCGGCTGAATATTTGGCTCAATATTTAAATTTTTCATCGCATCATAAGCAATATCCACAATCTCTTTTACTGGTTCGATCTTCTCAAGCATATTATAATATTGATCTTTCATCTCAAGAATAATATTTTCTTCGCCATATTTTTCTTGCATTTTTTCTGCAATTTGCTTGATTTTATTTTTTCGAGCTTCAAAATTAACACGATCAAAATCGCGAATAATGTAATATGCTTTACTTTGCTCTACATCTCCATTTAAAGAAAGAAGATGATAAAATCCTTCATACCCCTCTGTATACTCAGGTGCTTCTTCGGCCGGTAACTGACTGTGGAATTCCATCGCTATCTTACTAGCGTTTAACATTTTATTTTTCGCTGTACCTGGATGCGTATTATTCCCTTTAAAGGTGAGCTTAGCACTTGCAGCATTGAAACTCTCATATTCTAATCCTCCAAGTGGGCCTCCATCCATTGTATAAGCAAAAGATGCTCCAAACGCTTTCACATCAAAATGAGAAGGTCCGCGTCCAATCTCTTCATCCGGTGTAAATGCCACTCTAATCTTTCCGTGCTTAATTTGTGGATTATGTATCAAATAATTCATCGCAGTCATAATTTCTGTTAAACCAGCTTTATCATCCGCACCAAGAAGTGTCGTTCCATCAGTTGTAATAAGGGTATGTCCTTTATAAGACGGCAACTCTGGAAACTGCTCTGGTGTTAACACAACATTTAATTCTTCGTTTAATGTAATAGCTTTCCCATCAAAATTTTCATGAATTTGCGGCTTTACATTCTTCCCTGTAAAATCAGTTGCTGTATCTAAATGAGCTAAAAATCCAATTACAGGAACATCTTTATCTGTATTGGCAGGAAGTGTTGCCATGACATATCCATTTTCATCCATCGTTACTTCAGTCAAACCAATTTGTTTTAGTTCTTCAACTAATTGGTTTCCAAACTCAATTTGCCCTGGTGTTGATGGTACTGTATGACTTTCTTCATTCGATTGTGTATCAATTTTTACATATCGTGTAAATCTTTCTATTAATTCTTGTCTCATCTATCGTCACTCCTTTTTCTTCATCTCCTTTTATTATAATCCTTAAAACTAAATTTTTTAACTTTTTTGACTGTATTTATCTCATTTTTCCACACATATGCAACTTTTATTTTAAAAAGTAGAAGAATCCACTTTCTAAAATAAAAGTGGATTCTTCGCTACTGCTGATTCATGCAAACCATTCCATCATATGTCCTTCTACTCTTCAACTAGAAAAGTATAAACATCATTATAAATACAGCCATTCACTCGAACAATGTATTGGCCAGGCTTTTCAAATTGGATGGTATATTTATTTAACATAACTGCTTCAACATCACCTGAAAGAATATCAATACTTCTCCCACTCAGTATATACTTCTCATTTTGCTTCAAAGAGACTGTAATTGCGTTAAAGTTTTCATCCCCCAGCTCCGGTATTTTTGCAGCACTCACATTCGGTTCTAAAAAAAGCAACCCACTTAACCCAATTATTCCTGTTAACGCCACCCCAGCAAATTTTTTCATTTTTTTCATTTTTATGACCTCCTTATCATTTTTATATAAGGGATAGATGCCCTTACAGCACAAAGACTATACAGAATCAGTTCCAATGTAAACGTCTATTAAATGACAGATTTCTACATTATTTTTTATATTTGTATATAAATCCACCGTTTGGAATTTTGTCAAATTTGAAAGTTTTTTCTCCCGAAAAAATAAATAACAATTATTCATATACCGCATAATTAATTATTAATTTAACATTCTAACAATAGTTGATAAAATGTAATTACCTCTTCAAACTTATCAGTTGGACGTGCAATTCTAAATTGAACCCAATTCTTCATTATCTCTTCCCCTTCATGCAAATTTTATAGCGCTTCTATCCATCCCTATACAAATATGCTACTACATAGATGAAATCCTCCATTCTTATGATGAAACGATCGTACAAAAGAGTGTGAACAATTCACTCCCTTTGAAAAACACTTCTCATTTATTCTTTCTATACGTAATAGCATAATAATACCTGGATATGAACGGGGGATTAGAATGAATCAGAACAAATATAATTATGACTGGGACCGGTCTTCTAAAACAATCCCACTCTCCCTTATCGTAATCAAAAATGAATTGCAGAAAAAAAGTCAAATGAAAGCATCTTTCCTTCCTTTATCAAAGTTAACTCAAGAGGAAAAATGGATGATTCATTATATTCAAGAGCAAACAAAACATTTAAATAAAAACAATGTAACGAGAACACGGGCTTATTATCAATTTTATGTAAAGTACCCTGAAATACAATGGGCTTTACTTGGACATATGGTCTCGCGTAATGGTGGCTGGAATATGACAGATTTAAAGGGGGATTTATATACAAGGCTATTATCAGAAAAGGATCAATTTGTCTTTTTCTCTTTCTTAGAGCGAGGAAATTGGTTCATCTTCCAAGATGTATATCCACAATTTTTATTGTACGAACAAAGCTTGAAACGGTCGAAAGCTCTCTTTTATCTCCTGCCTTATTTAAATGTTTCAACGTTTATGGAAACAATGTGGAACCATTTTTGGAAAACAGGTAACCGCTATACATTAGCCATAGCAACCATTATTAATGAACAAAGTTACTTAGAAAAACGAGTCATACAAAATGCTCATTTTAAAAAGATTGTCCTAAATAGCATTGCATTTAAGCTTTTTGATTTCTTCCGTTTTAATCATATCCTTTTCCCATACTATGAAGATGATACTCACAACAAGACATTGCTTCTTGGTGACACGATGAAACATTTTACCTCTTTACATGAGAGAATTATGCTCGGTAAACGGCTATATACATTGCTATTTCATAATAAACAACGCTTAGCCAAAATTAGAACTTGGGCACACAATCATCCACATACAGGATCTCGAAAAGATTACTGGCCACATTTATTTTCTAATGTAAATGAATCTTTTTATCGGGAACTATATCGACGGCGCATAAAAAAATGCCAATTACGAAAAGGGGCACATCGTGTCTATAGTCCCGAATTACTCTATGCTTGGCAAAACGTTACACATACAGAAGCTAAAAAAGGCGATTGGTTTACAGATTGGAGAATTGTGAACTACTTAATAGATAAAGGAGAACCTAACAATGAAAAAATTATGGATGACTATTGTAAAACACTTGAAAAAATTGAATTGGCTATTATGGCAAAGAACAATATCTTTCTTAGAGAAGAGGAAGAATCAGAAGCATAATCATCTAGCACTTATCACTACAGTCATCCTCTCTTGTTTCATTGGAACGTATTTAGATTTTTTCTTCGTACAAAAACAAATGTATCATTTTCCGATAAGACCTTTCCCGACCCTCTTTACAATGAATATCGCTTTTACATGTTTTCTCTTACCAATCTTTACTGTCATCTTCCTATATATATCCACCAATCTATCAACTCTTTCAAGAAATCTCTTCATTATGTTTATTGGTATTTGTGCCAGTCTCTCTGAACGAATAGCTGAACATTTGGGATTATTTACTCATAGTGAAAACTGGCATCATTCGTATTCTCTTTTTGGATATATGATGTTCTTTTTTCTCATGTGGAAATGTTATCAATGGCTGTGTGGATAAAGTGAAACTTTAATCAGTGGGGGTTTTCTTCATCCCCCACTGATTATGAGCCCTCACCAATCGGGCTGTTACGGGCAGCCCTACTCCCACCTATCTTCCTTGCTTCTCTCTCAATCTTGAGGTGGGAGTCTTACTGCCCTAAAATAGCGGGATAAACTCACGTCCATTGTATACTTTATTTTAAGATGACTTTCTATATGAATGACATGAAAGGGAAAACAAACATAGTATCGCCTGCAAATAGCAACATACACTTAAAAAGCATGGCAGTGATACGCCATGCTAAAAAATCGCTGTAAACATATTGCTCTTTTTATTATTTTATCTGTAGATTCCCATACTTTTTCGACAACTCGTTCAGTTTATTCACAATGTACTGTTCATCAGCATGTAGAGATTCAGTTGCAATCGATCGCAATATTTTATGATTCCCGATACAAATGCCTTCTTTCGCACGTGAAATCATAGATATCACATTTGCACCGTTACCAAATGCTATAAAACGAAAATCGAACATGATGTTTCACTCTCTTTTTCTCAATCTAACCATCTTTAGGCGCAAGCAGTATTATTTATTCATCATTCCATCTTCCTCTTCTATTACAATGCGTTTCCCGATTCCAAAAGCATAAAAACTAATGACAACAATCGCTAAGAAAATTACTCCTACAATGAGTGAAACTCTTGTATCATCATTGAACCACATTCCAATTAATACCATAATTAAAAAGGCAATTGTGACATAATTTGATACAGGTGCAAATGGCATTTTAAATGGATGATTCTCTATTTCATGCCCTTTTACTTTTCTAAACCGAATTTGACTTATTAAAATAACAAACCATGGAATCATACCAGGAAGTACACTTGCACTATAAACATATACGAATAAGTTTTTTGGTGCAATGTAACTTAATAGAACGCTAATTGCTAATCCAATTAACACACCTATTGTACCGAATAAAGGAACACCATTACGAGAAATCTTTGCAAAATATTTTGGTGCTTGTCCGTTCCTTCCTAACGTATAAAGCATTCGGCCTGCACTGTAAATTCCGCTATTACAACCAGACATTGCAGCTGTAATAACAACAAAGTTAATCAATCCAGCAGCTGCTGTAATTCCAACTTTGGCAAACGTTGCAACAAATGGGCTTCCAATTGTATTTAATTGGTCCCAAGGATAAACCGTTACAATAACGAAAATAGCACCAATATAAAAGATTAAAATGCGCCAAATGGTACTTTGAATTGCTTTTGTTAATGTTTTCTGTGGATTTTTTGCTTCTCCAGCAGTAATCCCTATTAATTCAACACCTTGATAGGCACCAACAACAAGCGATAAAGCAAAGAAAAATCCTGACAGACCACCTGTAAAGAAGCCACCATGTTCCCAAAGATTCGATAATCCAATGGCACTCCCACCGTTACCAAGCCCAAAGAAAATAAGCCCAAATCCTGCAACAATCATTAATACAATCGTTACAATTTTAATCATCGCAAACCAAAATTCAAATTCACCAAATGATTTCACTGAAATTAAGTTTGCAGATCCAAGAATGACCATTGCGACCACACCTGGTATCCACGCTGGAAGATTGGGAAACCAATACTGCATATATGCTCCAACTGCTATAATTTCTGACATTCCGACAATAACCCATTGAAACCAGTTACTCCATGCTGTCATATAACCAGCTAACGGATGGATATACTTATGACCAAATGTCGCAAACGAACCTGTTCCAGGCTCTACATATAACATTTCTCCCATCGCACGCATAATAAAAAATATAAAAATTCCGGCAATTCCGTAAGCAAGCATGACTGATGGTCCCGTCCATTGAATCGTGCTGGCTGATCCCATAAATAGACCAACGCCAATCGTACCTCCTAAAGCAATCATCTGAATATGACGAGCTTCCAATCCTCTTTTCAGTTCTGTATTTGCCACTTTCTTTCCTCCTCACCTATCATTTATAAGCAAAATATGGTATAACAACAAATAAAGCAAGCGTCATTTTCTCTCTTTTTCAAAAAACGACTCAATAATTTAAATAATCAGAAATTTAATCTCCTACCTTCTTTTTTCTAAAATACTTATTTTATAATAAATTATTTATCTGAAAAATACAATTATTTTTAGTTAGGAATCCGTATATCAAGAAACTAGAAAGTGTCATTAGAAATTCGGAACCTTTAAACTTTGTATTTATGTTGGCTATCCAAAATAAAGAGCAGTATTGAAAGTAGTTAATTATATATGTAAATGTGGGGATGAATTTGAAAAATTTAACCTTTGTATATTTCCAACCAGTACTAGCCTCAATTGTAGTTTTACTAGTTTGTTTATTCTTATTTTTACTTTTCAAAAAAGATTTCGAAAAAAGCACAAAGATTTCTTGCATCATTTTTTCTATTATCGCTCTATACTTCAGTGGACTTTTAACTATTATTGAGGGAACGATTATAGATGAATTTAATCTTAAAGGTAGCCCCATTTCTTTCTATTTATCGCTCTCATGCATCATAATTTCTATTATGACATTCGTCTTAGCAATCATAAAATCAAAAAACAAGACATAACTTTGTCTTGTTTTAAGAAATTCTATTTTTCTCTTTGGTAAGCAACGATCATCTAAATCTCTTTCATTTGAACTTAGTAGGCTTAAAGAATTATGGAGTAATTTGGATTCTATTAATTCTGGAAGTTCAACATAAATAACTTCTATATGTGTCACTATCTACTTCACCCTTACTTTTTAGGTAACATAAAATTTTGAAAAAAATCACGTGACATTTGTGTTCTCTCTCAATGTTATAATAATATTACATTTGATTTTTTAATTTCACTAAATATCAAACCATTCTTCTCACAAGATACCAATGATAGGAGTTTAATTTTATATTACGACGAATTGTATTATTAAGTGCGACACCTACAAAACAAAAAAACTCACCTCACTTCGTGTAAAGTAGAAGTTACCACACCACTTACTTACACGGAGGACGAGTATGAGCTATTCCCATTTTACCACGTTTGAACGTGGACAACTAGAAGCACTTCATAAATTAGGTCATTCAACGAGAGAAATTGGTGCCATTCTGAAGCGGCATCACTCCTCTATTGCACGAGAATTAAAAAGAAACGTACAAGAAGATGGTACGTACCGCAGTGAAAAAGCACAAGAAACATATGTCGAACGAAGAAGTTCTTGTAAGCCAATTGGAAAATGGTCTGTAGAACTCGCGAAAAAAATTCAAGAGAAATTAGAGCTTACTTGGTCACCTGAACAAATTCAGCATGGCTGTCTACAGGGAATTCTCTCTTTCAAAACGATCTATAACTGGTTGTACCAAGGAACATTATTCACAAAGGATCTTTCTTTATTGAGACAGAAAGGAAAACGCAAAAAACCAAAGGAAACACGTGGACGTTTCAATATAGGAACGTCTATTCAAAAGCGACCCTCCGAAGTAAAAAAGAGAGAAATATTTGGACATTGGGAATTAGATACGATTGTTTCAAGTCGTGGGAAAAGCAAAGGATGTTTCGCGACATTTGTAGAACGTAAAACACGATATTATCAAGCCATTGTAATCCCGGACCGAACAGCGGAATCAATGGAATTCGCTATAAAACAGATAGCTACCATGTATCCATCCACTGCATTTCAAACAGCCACGGTTGATAGAGGAAAAGAATTTTCGTGTTATCAGAGAGTGGAAAAAGACTTAGAAATAGCAGTGTTCTTTGCCGACGCCTACTCTTCGTGGCAACGCGGAAGTAACGAAAACGCAAACGGACTACTACGAGAGTTTTATCCAAAAAGAACGGATTTAAGCTCTGTTTCACAAGAATTATTAAATCATGCATTACTTCTTATTAATCAAAGACCAAGAAAATGTTTAGGGTGGAAAACTGCCCACGAAGCGTTTCAAGAGGAACTGTCGCACTTAGATTGACAAACTGTCATTTTCAAAAAAAAAAAAAAACGAAACCCTGATCAATAATTACTCCAATCCCATTACAACCAGTTAAGTAACAATTAGATTCCATAAGTAGGTGAAACCGACTTATGGGCAGCCCTTTTCTTACGATTAGTCAAGTAGTTTTTTAAGAAATGATTCGGTGTATTAAATTTGAAATTGGAGGCAGGGGTACCCCTGCCTCCAATTTCAAATTTTCACATGACAAATAGACCTAACGATTTTCTTTTTTCGCAAGGTATATTGTGTGTAATAAGATGAAAAGTCACTTTCAATAACTTATTCACACATGCGATGGATGCCACTTTATGACATTTGTTATAAGGTTGCATTTTTAATTTATCGTAGTAATCTACGAAATGATTGTTTTCAAATCGGCGTTAGCAAATCATATTTTGTATTGTAAAATACAGTATTTTGCGTAAATGACGATTGCCGCACTTATTGATTTTGTCCCTATAAAATAACGTGCCCGATTGGAAACGCCTTATATCAATGCCTGCGTAAGCATTCAATTGCTTATGATTATCAAAGCGGTTGATATCACCTATTTCTCCGATTAAACGAACAGCTGGATAGGAATCCTGTGCGGCTTTTATTAACTGAATTTCTTTTTTCTCCACTGTTTTAAGAGCTAATTTTTTGTAGAAGTCCTCACATTACCTTATCGATTCCCTTTTCTTATACACAATCTCAAGGTCAAGGATCCAATATACTGAAACTGTTTCTTATAAGGGCAGTTTTTTTGTACGAACTCGAGGTTCTGAAGCTGCCCCGACCTATTCTTCACTTCTACTAATCTTAGTATGTTTTTTATTTCTAAAGAGGTGTTAATCGTCCTTATGTATAACCTAATTTAATTCATATAATTTCGAATGGATAACTTCTACATCTATATTGAATTTTTCTAGAACAACTTTCCTCTTATTTTTACAACCTAACCCTTATCATCAAAACATACAGAATCACATACCCAAAATATAATAGCTGCAATAAAAATATGAACATATGTATTTATTTGCTTAAAAAAAGATAGCTCTAAATTAAAATCAGAAATGTTTATAATGAAAAAAGCAAAAAATGAGCCTAAAATATAGAGGAATAAAGATAAAACATTAAATTTTTTAAAAAGCCCCCTTATATGAATGAATAACTGAAACGGCATCGCGAAAATACAATACGCACATGAAAATGCTAGAGTATATACAATTAACAATTCGAATTTTGCTTCTGATATAGAATTTGAAGATATTAACATTT
The DNA here is from genome assembly GCF_022662815.1 of Bacillus cereus group sp. BfR-BA-01492. Classification (NCBI taxonomy): domain Bacteria; kingdom Bacillati; phylum Bacillota; class Bacilli; order Caryophanales; family Bacillaceae; genus Bacillus; species Bacillus cereus group sp. BfR-BA-01492. The sequence continues at coordinate 48,754 of NZ_JAKUEH010000016.1, read as the reverse complement.
CTACTAGTGACATAAAAAATCCTGATAAAAGAATAACTTTCAATCCTTTAAAAAACAAATAATCCCCTCCAATCTATGTATAATAAAAAGGAGCCTATTATATTAATCTGTACCCTTTGTAAAGGACATTTTGAAAAAAAGTTATGCAACATGTAGTTTTTAATTTCATTCTCTAATTGCACAAAAGACTCACAAGACTTTATATGTGCTTCATCTTGATCATTGATTGTGAAGAGAAATAATTATAGTATCCGGAACGTGAAATGCCAGCTATTTTACACAAATGACTTACCATATTTTTTATATTATATTTTTCGATGACAAAACGAATCAATCGATACTTTTAACTAGATGGTAACGTTAGTTTCCTTTCATCCTTCCTTCCATAAGTTTTATTTTTTTAACAATTCATTCTCAGCTTTTAGTAAGTTCCGTTCTGCTTCTAAACGTGCATACTTTTCTTCTAACGTAAGCTCTCTCTTAGGAGATCTTCCCGTGTTTTCTTTACGTGTATCACGTAGACCAAATACACCATTTTCTTTATAAGTGGCACGCCATCTACTTCCTGATGACATAACACGTTTTATGCCAATCACCTCTATGTCAAAACCACATTCTTCAAAAATGTCTCGAGGTAACTTTCCTTTTTCATTTTCTTCAATAAAAATACGTGTAAACTCATCTGTATAAGTGATCCCTTTTACACTCACAGATTTTACGTATGGATTCTTTGATAGGGTTTGAACTTCTTTTTCTGTAAATAGCTTTTTCATCATTTTAAAATTTCTCCGATCCCAATTTTTTCTTTTATTATACAAGAAATACCCTATAGAATGGACTTTTTTTAAGTGTCTATTCTATAGGGTACAGTTTAAACTACATCTTATTTTTTATAAATTCACATTAAGTTTCTATAATTTAACATTTTATGATACGATATTGCTTTTTATCTTAGCAAAAGCAATTTTTACTCCAACACAATCTCCCTACATCACCCGCTTAAACATTTTCTCCAGTTCATAGGTCGAATGATGCACAATAATCGGTCTACCGTGCGGGCATGTGTAAGGGTTGCTTGTTGTGCGTAGTTCTTCTAAAAGTGCGAAGATTTGATCGTTCGTTAAATATTGATTTGCTTTAATGGATGCTTTACAGCTCATCATAATGGCTGCTTCTTCACGCAGTTTTTTTATGTCTACTTTTTTCAGTTTCACAACTTGTTGCATCATTTCATCAATGATTTCCGTTTCTTGCCCTTTTGGAAACCATATTGGGTGCGAGCGAACGATAAAAGATTGATGGCCGAATTGCTCTAGGAATAATCCTACCTTTTTCAATTCTTCTAGTTGTTCTTCAACACGTAAAAATTCGTTTAATGATAAATCAATACGATATGGGACAAGTAATTCTTGAACTTCTTGCGTTACTCGTCCTACTTTATCACGGAAATATTCATAGTTAATTCGTTCTTGTGCCGCATGTTGGTCAATCATATATAACCCTTTATCATTTTGAGCAAAGATGTACGTTCCATGCATCTGTCCAATTGGATAAAGAGGCGGTAAATCATTCCCGTTCATTTCAATTTCTTCGATATTCTGCACGTCGTCCAATTCTTCTAATTCAAATTCTTCTTCATGATGGTCCCATTCTTTTTCGTTATGAGCCGTCTTTTCTTCGATAAGCGGTTTCGAAGTTGATTGCCAACTTTCTTCTTCTCTTACAAGGGATTGTGGCGGTTGCCATTCTTGTTTTGGCTGTTGCCATAATTGCGGCGCTACTGTTTGTTTTTCTGCGCTTTCCTCTTTTTGCTTTTCATCCATTCCAGTCGGTAAGACGATATTAGGCATCGGTGATTCTTTTTGTTTTGTATGTTCAAAATGAAATTGTTCTTGAACACTCTCATCTTTTGTTTTTTTCTTCGTTGTTACTCCGGCATCTGGAATAAGCTGAACTTTTTTAAAGGCATCTTGCAATGTTTGTTCAATTAATTGCAGAAGTTCTTGTTCTTTACTAAAACGCACTTCCAATTTTGCCGGATGAACGTTAACATCCACTAACATTGGATCCATCTCAATGGACAAGAAACCAATCGGATAGCGACCGACTGGAAGCAATGTATGATATCCTTGCTGGATCGCCTTCATTAATACATAGTTTCGCACGTAACGGCCATTGACAATTGTTGACATGTAATTGCGAGAAGCTCTCGTTACTTCTGGCAAAGTTACATATCCGCGAATGGTAAAATCTAATGACTCCGCTTCAATTGGAATCAATTTTTTCGCAACTTGAATACTGTAAATCGCTGCTAGTACTTGTCTCACATCACCATTCCCAGATGTGTGAAGTAATTTTTTCGCATTATGGAATAATTTCAACGACACTTCTGGATGAGACATGGCAATGCGGTACACAATATCTGTAATATTTCCGAGCTCTGTATGAATGGTTTTCATATATTTAAGGCGTGCTGGTGTGTTAAAAAACAAGTTTTGAACCGTAATATCCGTTCCTTTACGGCTCGCCGTTTTCTCCTGTTTTATAATCTCTCCACCTTTAATAATAAGATGTGTACCCGGTGCGTCTCCTGTACTTGTAACTAACTCTAATTCACTGACAGATGCGATACTCGGTAATGCCTCTCCTCGGAAACCGAGCGTTCTTATACGAAACAAATCATTTTCATCTTTTATTTTACTTGTCGCATGGCGTTCAAATGCGACAATGCAATCTTCTTCAGCAATGCCGTCTCCATTATCAATAATGCGAATTTTTGATAACCCAGCTTCTTCCAAGTGGATTTCAATAGATGTACTATTCGCATCGATGGAATTTTCCACAAGTTCTTTCACGACAGAAGCAGGACGTTCTACTACTTCCCCAGCTGCAATTAAGTTGGAGAGTTGCTCATCGAGTTTGCGAATTTTCCCCATCTACTTACTCATCCTTTCTTTAATTTCCTCTGTAAGCGATACAGTTCATTTAATGCTTCTAAAGGCGTCATATCAAGTAAATCAATTTTTTTAATTTGTGCTAACACAGCTGTTTCCTTAGCATCAAGTACAGGTTTTTCTTTTCGTTCTTCAGTTTCAAAGAATGAAAGCTGCGATTCTTCTGCGATTTCTTCGCTCTCTTGTTGCATCTCTACTTCTTCTTTTATAACTGGTTGTTCTTCTATTACCGGTTGTTGCATACGTTCCGGCTGTTCTTTTACTTCCGCGCGTTTTGGAATTGTAATTTCTTCTTGTCCTTCTAGCTGAGCTAACACTTCTTTTGCGCGAGCGATTAAGCTATCTGGAAGTTCTGCAAGTTGCGCAACATGAATCCCGTAACTTTTATCCGCTGCACCTTCTTGAATTTTATGCAAGAAGACAACTTTTCCGTCTTCTTCAATAGCGGAAACATGTACATTTTTTAAATGGGGCAAACTTTCTTCTAACACTGTTAATTCATGATAGTGCGTAGAGAATAATGTTTTTGCACCAATTTGATCATGAATATGTTCAATGATTGCTTGTGCAAGCGCCATACCATCATATGTGGAAGTACCGCGGCCAATTTCATCAAATAAAATTAAACTTCTTTCCGATGCATTTGCAATCGCATTTTTTGCTTCTAGCATTTCAACCATAAATGTACTTTGACCGGAAATTAAATCATCCGCTGCACCAATTCTTGTAAAGATTTGATCAAAGACTGGTAATACAGCTTCTGTTGCCGGTACAAAACAACCAATTTGCGCCATAATCGTAACAAGCGCCAATTGACGCATATACGTACTTTTCCCTGACATGTTTGGACCTGTAATTAAAAAGACATCCATATTTTCTGGCATCATACAATCATTTGGAACATAGAGCTTGCCATTTAATACTTTTTCAACAACAGGATGACGCCCATCTTTTATAAAGATTTCACGTTTATTTGTTAATACAGGTTTTACAAATTGTTCTTCTTCACTCACTGTCGCAAAACTTTGTAATACATCCAATTCACTAATTACTTTTGCTAGATGCTGTAATTTTGGAATAAATACTTTCACTTCTTCGCGAAGTGCAGTAAATAGATCATATTCTAACTGAACAATCTTTTCTTCAGCTTCTAAAATTAATGTTTCTTTTTCTTTTAATTCATCTGTAATAAAACGTTCTGCATTCGCCAATGTTTGCTTTCGCTCATAACGCCCTTCTGGAAGTAAAGAAAGATTTGCTTTTGTAACTTCAATATAGTAACCAAAAATACGGTTGTACCCAATTTTCAGCGATTTAATTCCTGTTATTTCACGTTCGCGTTTTTCAAGCTCTGCAATCCACGTCTTACCGTTTTTACTGATATAACGGTATTCATCAAGCTTCTCATTATAACCATCCTTAATGATATCTCCATCTTTCACAGAAAGAGGTGGATTTTCTTGAATACTTCTATCTAGTAGTTTTGTTAGGGCTTCGCAAGGATCTGCCCCTTCAATTAACTTAGTAGCGTAAGAGTTGTCCAATAAGCTAATCGCTTCTAAAATAGCTGGTACTTGTTGTAAGGAACGTTTTAATTGAAGTAAATCCCGTGCGTTTACACTACCGTAAGCAACTTTACCTGCTAAACGCTCTAAATCATATACTTCTTTTAATTTTCCCTTTAAATCTTCACGTAAGAAATAGTCATTTACAAATGTTTCAACCATTTCTAAACGCTCTTCAATTTTTTCTTTTTGAATAAGCGGACGCTCCATCCACTGTTTCAACATACGACCGCCCATAGCTGTTTTTGTTTTATCCAACAGCCATAGTAAAGAACCTGTCTTCTCTTTTGTTCGCAATGTTTCTGTTAACTCTAAATTACGCTTGGAATGTACATCAATTTTCATAAACTGATTTGTATAATAAATCTCTACCGGCTGCAAATGATCTAATGATCGTTTTTGTGTTCGAAGTACATAGTTGAATAACCGTCCGACTGCTGTCACTAACTTTGTTTGCGTTACTTTTTTTACAAGAGGTTCTAATCCTTCTGGAATTTTCGTTTCCTCTTCATATGAAACTGTCATTTTTAACGTGTCGGTCAACTTATTTAATTCATCTTGTGAAAATGTTGAATCTACAACAATTTCTTTTGAACCCGTTGCATACACTTCTAATAAAACATCTTCTACAGAACCTGTTAATAAAGTTACTGTATTTTGTCCAGTTGTTAAATCATTACAAGCTAATGCATATGAGCCATCCTCAAAACGCGTCAATGCCGCTAAAAAGTTATTTTCTTTTTCGTCAATTGTACGCCCTTCCATCATCGTCCCTGGCGTAATTAATTGGACAACTTCGCGTCGAACGACCCCTTTTGCTGTTTTTGGATCTTCTACCTGCTCGCAAATCGCAACTTTGTATCCTTTTTCAATGAGCTGCTCAATATAGTTTTGCGCTGCATGGTACGGGACACCACACATTGGAATCCGCTCACTGCCGCCGCCATCACGACTTGTCAAAGTAATTTCTAGTTCATGAGCTGCTTTAACCGCATCTTCAAAGAACATTTCATAAAAATCACCTAATCTAAAAAATAAAAAGGCATCTTTATAGTCTGCCTTGACCTTTAAATATTGCTGTATCATTGGGGTATACTGCGCCATTTGTTTCCTCCATACTTTATTAAAAATGTGCTATATCTCCATATGCCGCACTTCACGGACAATGTTATCTCCTCTTTTAGGAGTCTTTCTTCATTATAGCATATTTTAATGAGGAATCATGTCCCTATAGCTTACATACATAAAAAGCTAGGAAGAACGTTCTCCCTAGCTTTCCATTATTCTTCCTCTGCGTCAACAATAAAATTTGGATCTAATTCTTCAAATTCGTCATCGCTAATCTCAAATTCACTATCATCTTCTTGACATCCATTTGGATTTATACTCACACAAACTTTAGTCTCTCCGACTACTTCTGTAACAAATTCACGTTCTACCGTTACAACAATTTTGTTACCATTTGGCGAAATGATTGCTTCTAAACAATTTGGATGTTGAATGACACGAGCAATAATTTCGGAATCTTCCCCAGAAAAGTTTTTATCTCGATACCCAACATTTACTTCATCTGTGTAATTGATTCGTTCTGTTACCACTTCTGTTTTCGTATTTTCAGCAAATGAGTACCATGTATTCACATCATAATACCCTTCAATTTCTACGATTTTCCCATTTTTTCTCGCTTCATATGTGTGATTTATTACCCAACATCCGAGAATACTTGTCGGTTCATGATTCGATTCACATGTATGAGTCGATTTTGTATACTTACGTCCTTTTCCAACTACCGCCTTTGTAATGATCTCTCTGAATTCGGACATTCGGAACCCTCCTCAATCGCTATTCATTTAATCATATGCGGGACAATCGCGGAATGTGTCATTCTTTTTTTGAATCTGCTACTATAACTTGTGCTAGTCTTATTCGTTACCTTTTCACTACCTTCATTCCCTCCAACTTTCTGCAAATAAAAAGAGATGCCACTCGGACATCTCTTTTAACAACCGCAATTTCCTTTTTTACTTTCTATTTCTGCACCAGTTTCACCTTTCAGTACATCACCGCCAGTTGAAATTAAAATTTCATCTGTTACTTTATTAGAAATTGTGCTCGCTACAAGCTGTAGTAAATCATTTACATATGTTTGTGAAGATTTGAATTCCTGTACAACAGGGATACCATCTAGCCGATCTTGAAGAGCATCAATCTCTGCTTCTACTTTTTTCAAAGCTTCCCATTTTCCATAATGTTGCAAGTTTACAGCTTGTTTTTGCAATGCTTTGATTTCATCAATTGTGCGTTTTACATTTTCATTTTTATGAATTTGCGCTTCTGCACGCTTGAAGAAATCTACTTCTTCTGTTTCAGAAATCATTTTTGCTAACTCTTTTGCTTGCTCAACAATTTCATCTTTTGTATAGACTTTCATTATTTCACCTCAATCGGCTCCTCAACTAATTCCCCGTTTAGAGACCAAGTTTTCGTTTCAGTAATTTTTACTTTTACAAGCTGACCGATTACAGATTTTGGTGCAACGAAGTTTACAAGTTTATTCGTACGCGTGTAGCCTGCAAGTACGTCTGGATTATTTTTACTTTCTCCATCAACTAATACTTCAACAATTTGTCCCTCATATTTCTTATTTTTCTTCGCAGAAAATTCATTTACGAGTTCATTTAAACGCTGTAGACGTTCTTTTTTCACTTCCATTGGTACATTGTCTTTCATTTTCGCAGCTGGCGTACCTTCACGTGGAGAGTAAATAAATGTGAACGCACTATCAAATTCTACTTCACGATATAAAGATAGTGTTTCTTCAAATTGTTCGTCTGTTTCATTTGGGAAGCCAACGATAATATCCGTTGTTAATACTACATTAGGAATTGTCTTTTTAATTTTACGAACAAGTTCTAAGTACTGTTCACGTGTATATTTACGCGCCATAATCTTCAACATATCCGTGCTACCAGATTGTACTGGTAAGTGAATATGCTCTACTAAGTTACCACCTTTTCCAAGCACTTCGATTAAGTGATCGTCAAAGTCACGTGGATGACTTGTTGTAAAACGAATACGTGCAATATCAATCTTACGAAGTTCATCCATTAAATCGCCAAGACCATATTCTAAATCATCAAAGTCTTTTCCGTATGCATTTACGTTTTGGCCAAGCAATGTAATTTCTTTATAGCCATTTGCTGCTAAATGGCGAACTTCTTTAATAATATCCTCTGGGCGACGGCTTCGCTCTTTCCCGCGTGTATACGGTACGATACAATATGTACAGAATTTGTCACATCCATACATAATGTTGACCCAAGCTTTAATATCACCGCGACGTACTTTTGGAAGATTTTCGATTACGTCTCCTTCTTTAGACCAAACTTCAACAACTGTCGCTTTAGAGAACATTGCATCTTTCAAAATATACGGTAATCGATGAATATTATGTGTACCAAATACCATATCTACATGTTGATGCTTTTGCATAATTTTGTTTACAACAGATTCTTCTTGCGACATACAACCACATACACCAATTAACAGATCTGGATTCTTTTGTTTCAATGGTTTTAAGTGACCTAGTTCTCCGAACACCTTATTCTCAGCGTTCTCACGAATCGCACAAGTATTTAATAAAATAACATCTGCATCTTCTGTTGTAAATGTCGGTTCATATCCAAGCGTTGTAAAAATACCAGCCATTACTTCTGTATCATGCTCGTTCATTTGACATCCATACGTACGGATATAAAACTTTCTTCCTTTCCCAAAATTACGAAACTCTTCTGGAAGACCAAAATCACGCTCGATTTTCACTTGTTCTTTTCCACGTTTTTTCGCATCTTTTAATGAAGGTGGCTGATAAACATGTTCAAAGTACTTACTATAATCTTTTTCTTCCTTTTTCGTAGAAGCATTTGCTTGTTGATTTGCTAATCGTTGTTGCTCGTTCATGGGTAATCTCCTTTCAACCTAAAAAAACTCTACACACTTTGTAGTCTATTCTAGATTCATCTTAAGGACTAGGATATATAGTAAATAGCTCCCCCTTTGAAACTTGAACTATCTATATCACTAACCTATAACGATGGAATCTTTGTTCCTATTAATAGACTTCCATTTTTATTGTTTTCACCTTGTCCTAAAAAGCAGATTTCTTTATTTCTATACACACTACCATAGTATAATGTGTTTAGCCAAATTTAACAACAAAGAGGCTGCACTCCTAAAGCAGATTATATCATGAGCGAACGTGATTTTTTATACAACGATTTTATAATTATTTTATCATTCAGAATTTTCTTAGTAAACCTCTTTTAAAATGAAGCAAAAGAAGCTACCAATCGGCAGCTTCTTTTTTATCACATAAATTCAGCAACAAGCTCATCAAACATTTTTTGATCCATTTGCAAATCAGCTTGCACTAACGGCTGTTCACCATATCCTTGTACAAGATCTTGATAAGAAGGTTGTTCTGTATTTTGATAAATAAGTCCTGTTACTAAACCTTTGTTTTCCATCAATGTTTGCATTGCTAGCATGCGATTTGATGGATCATATCCTTCTACAGTACTTAGTTTTGTTAAATTTTCTTTAAACCAATCATACGTATTTACTTTATTATACGTTACACATGGACTAAATACATTAATTAAAGAAAAACCTTTATGCTTTATACCAGCTTCAATGAGCTGTGTTAATTCTTTTAGATCACTCGAAAAGCTTTGTGCCACAAAAGTTGCACCAGCTGTTAATGCCATTTCCATTACAGATAATGCCGGCTCGATTGAACCTTGTGGTGTACTTTTCGTTTTAAAGCCTGCCTCACTGCGTGGTGAAGTTTGCCCTTTTGTTAATCCATAAATTTGGTTATCCATGACAATATACGTAATGTCAATATTACGACGAATAGAATGGATTGTATGCCCCATTCCAATCGCAAAACCATCACCATCACCACCTGATGCGATAACAGTTAAATCACGGTTTGCCATTTTCACTCCTTGCGCAATTGGAAGCGCACGCCCATGAATACTGTGGACACCATAGGAATTAATATAACCGGAAATACGGCCGGAACAACCAATACCAGAGATTACGGCTAATTCATCTGGATTTAAGCCAACGTTTGCTGCCGCACGTTGAATCGCAGCTTGCACCGAGAAGTCTCCGCAACCTGGGCACCAGTTTGGTTTAACACTGTTACGAAAATCCTTAAATGTTGCCATTTAGTACAACCCCTTTTTTGCATTCGTTGTAAATTTCTTTTGGTAAGAACGGATTTCCATCATACTTTAATAGACTAGAAATCTTCTCACCATTTCCAAGGTTCATTTTCATAATGTTAGCAAGCTGAGCAGTTGCATTGTTTTCTACCACTACAACACGTTTTGCATCTTTCACTAATGGAAGCATTTCATCTGTTGGGAACGGATGAATTAAACGAACATGAGCATGGTTTACTTTTAACCCCTCTTGTTCTAAACGCTCCATCGCTTCTTCAATTGCGCCGCGAGTTGAGTTAAAACCAACTAATAACACATCCGCTTCATCGTGCTTAACATTTTTATAAACAGGGGTCTTGAACTTCAAGTTCTTCATTTTACGAAGACGTTTGTCCATTTGTTCCTTACGATTTAAAGCTGATTCAGATGGCTTACCCGTTTCATCATGTTCTACACCTGTTACATGGTGAACACCATTTTTCATACCTGGTAGAACACGTGGCGAAATACCATCTTCGGTTACTTCGTAGCGCTTGAAATACGCTTTATTTTCACGCTCTGGTAACTCAGCTTGTAAATCAAGCTTACCGCGGCGAATTTCGACTTTCTCTAATTGCAGTGGTTCCACCGTTTGTTTTCCTAAAGAAAGTTGTAAATCAGTTAAGAAAATAACAGGAACTTGATATTCCTCAGCTAGGTTAAATGCTTCTACAATATCATAAAACGCTTCTTCTACCGTACTTGGTGCCATTACAATTTTCGGAATTTCACCATGTGTTCCGTAAATCATTGCCATTAAATCTGATTGTTCTTGTTTTGTTGGTAAACCTGTACTTGGACCACCGCGCTGTGTATCTACAATAACAAGAGGTGTTTCTGTAATACCCGCTAAACCAATTGCTTCCATCATAAGAGATAGACCTGGACCCGCAGATGCAGTTAGCGTACGTACACCAGCATAGTTTGCACCAATCGCCATCGTACAAGCAGCAATCTCATCCTCAGTTTGAATAACCGTTCCTCCTACTTTTGGAAGCTTTTTAATTAAGTATTCCATAATTTCAGAAGCAGGGGTAATTGGATACGCAGACATAAAGCGGGCACCACCAGCTAATGCTCCAAATGCGATTGCATCATTTCCAATCATAAACATACGTTTTTTTCCATCAGCTTTTTCAAGCTGCATCATGTTTACTTTTTCACCAAGTAATTCTTTCATATATTGAGAGCCGCGCTTAATTGCCTCCATGTTCTTTTGAACAACTTGCTCTCCTTTTCGGCCGAAGATTTCATCAACAACCTCTAAATAAACTGTTTCATCTAATCCCAATATCGCACTAGATGCTCCGACAGCAACCATGTTTTTCATTAATGATGTACCTAATTCTGAAGCAATATCTGTAAACGGTATCACATATAGATTTATATCTGCATTTTCAGGGATAGTTGGATTAAACTTCGCATCTGCAACAACAATTCCACCTGGACGTAGCTCATGGAAATTAAAATCAATTGTTTCCTGGTCAAATGCAATTAAAATATCTAAGTCATCTGATATCGCGCGTACTTCCGTTGTACTTACGCGAATTTTATTATTTGTATGACCGCCTTTAATTCGTGATGAGAAGTGGCGGTAACCGTATAGATAATATCCTAATCGGTTTAATGCAATACAGAAGATTTCTCCTGTACTTTCAATTCCTTCACCTTGTTGTCCTCCAACTTTCCATGAAAGTTGACTAATCATCTCCTACACCCCTTTTGGCTGCATTCATTGTAGTGTATTTTTTTACAGTATTAGTTTAGCACTTTTTATACAAATAAACTACAATGTACACAAATTATACCTCTTCTGATTTCCCTGAATCTTTCGCATAATCTTAATTCGTCTACCATTCTAGCCCTACTATCCAAAAAAATCAATCATTTGTTTTCAATTTACATAAATATTCAGACTCATCAGAATGAAAGTGTTTTTTTATCCTTTAAAATGAAATACGATCAACAAAATTCTCATATAAAAATCTTTCTACATCTGTTTCACTATATCGTTTACAAAGTTCATTTATTACCTGTTCATAACTTCGATATGCTTCTATTCCTACGACCATGTTTGTAATTCCGTCAAAGTCTGAACCGAACCCGATATTTTTCTCTCCCCCGATCGAACATATATGTTCGATATGACGCAGTATATCGTCTATATATGCAGGCCGATGGTTCACTAAAAATTCCGGAACAAAATTGATACCAATAACAGCATTCTTTTGAATGAGCGCACGTATTTGTTCATCTTTTAAATTGCGTGGGTGCTGACAAAATTTATAGCAATTCGAATGTGATGCAATCGGATACTCAGCGATTTCCATCATATCCCAAAATCCTTCTTCATTTAAATGAGAAACATCTGTCCACAACCGAAATGTATTAAGCTCTTGTACAACTCTTTTCCCAAACGAAGTTAATCCGGCTCTTCTTGTTTCTAACGCTCCATCAGCTAATAAATTGGCATAGTTCCATGTCAAACCGACAGAACGCACTCCTAAGCGATGAAATAAACGTAATTTCATCATATCATTCCCGATCACTTCACATCCTTCTAATGTTAATATAGCTCCAATTTCATGTTTTAACAGCCGGTCGATATCCTCTTTTGTTTGTATAAACTGTATACCTGGCATGGATAAAATTTTATTATAAAATAAATCTATCATCGTTAAGGCAACTTGAAAACGTTCTTCATATGGTACAGTTTCTGGTACATATATTGCAAAACATTGTATGCTCCCTTTTCTCTGTTGTAACTGTTCAAAAGTAATATGTAACTTCGGGTCATTTTGAAAATCCTTTTCACCTTTTGCTTTCCACAATTTAAATAAAACATCACAATGCGCGTCAAAAACTTTCAATTCGCGCCCCCCTTTTTCATAAAAACAACCTGTTTGCACACATGCAAACAGGTTGTTCAAACTTAACGAGGTTCTACAATTAATTTTATCGCTGTACGTTCTTCACCATCAATCATAATATCTGTAAAAGCTGGAATGCAAATTAAATCTAAGCCACTAGGCGCTACAAATCCTCTTGCAATTGCTACTGCCTTTACGGCTTGATTCAATGCACCTGCACCAATAGCTTGGATTTCTGCTGTTCCGCGTTCGCGAATCACCCCAGCAAGTGCACCGGCTACAGAGTTAGGGACCGAAGTTGCTTTAACTTTTAATATTTCCATTCCTCGTTTCCTCCTCGTTTCTTATAAAAGTATTAGCGATTATTTCACTTTAACTTATATTCACGAGGAATGAGGCGTATTCCTGCTAAATTCTTATAATTTTTCTAAAAAATTAAAATATAATGTTTTTTCTAATTTTTTAAGAGGATTATTCAAAAAACGGCTGATCATCATTAATTAATATACGTTCAATCTTTTTGGCCTTCCCTGTATTTGGATCGACATCAATTAATACCGCGCTTAGTTGTGTTCTCCCTTTTGTTACTTCAAAGCGAACAGGTAAGTTCGTTAAGAATTTTTTCAAGACTGCTTCGCGATCCATACCTAAAATGCCATCATACGGACCTGTCATACCAACATCCGTAATATACGCTGTTCCACTTGGCAAAATACGGTTATCGGCTGTTGGAACATGTGTATGTGTTCCTACTACGGCTGTTGCACGACCGTCTACGTACCAACCAAGCGCTTGTTTTTCACTTGTTGTTTCAGCATGGAAATCAATAAAGATAATATTGGTACGTTTTTTCGCAATTGCAATCAATTCATCTACTTTTCGGAATGGACAATCAATTGGCGGTAAAAACGTGCGCCCTTGTAAATTAATAATCGCTACTTCTGTTCCATTGCAGTTGACAAAAATCAAACCATTTCCAGGCGTTCCTTCTGGAAAGTTAGCTGGTCTCACTAAATACTTGGCTTTATCAATAAATTCAAATATCTCACGATTATCCCAAGCATGATTTCCAAGCGTAACAGCTTGCGCACCACACTCTAGAAAGTTTCGATATATTTTTTCTGTAATACCGCGACCACCTGCTGCGTTTTCTCCATTAATAATCGTTACTGTCGGTGTATACTTTTTCTTTAATGCTGGTACATATTGTTGAATCATACCTCTACCAGGAGAACCTACTACATCTCCTACAAATAATATTCTCATGTCTACTACCCTTTCTATGTACTACTTTTTATTACATCTTGTAATCGAACCATTTCGCTCACTTTACATGGAGTTTTACTCCATATGCCCCTATCAATCGGGCTTTTATAGGCAGTTCTACCGATACATTGTAAGCGGTATCCTCTTGCTACTGGAAGTTTTACTTTATCTTACCCAATTCCAAACCAAAAAAATAAAGTGGTGTTTCACCACTTTATTTTGCATATTCCACTGCACGTGTTTCACGAATCACTGTTACTTTAATATGACCTGGATAATCTAGTTCATTTTCAATACGTTTTCGAATATCACGCGCTAAACGATGAGATTCTAAATCATCGATTGTATCTGGTTTTACCAGAATACGAACTTCGCGACCTGCTTGAATTGCAAAAGATTTCTCTACGCCTTCATAAGACTCAGAAATTTCCTCTAGCTTCTCAAGTCGACGAATGTAGTTTTCAAGTGTTTCACTACGAGCTCCTGGTCTTGCAGCTGATAATGCATCGGCTGCTGCAACTAAAACTGCAATGATAGAAGTTGGTTCTGTATCACCATGGTGAGAGGCGATACTGTTTATAACAACAGGGTGCTCTTTATATTTCGTTGCGAGTTCAACACCAATTTCAACGTGACTGCCTTCCACTTCATGATCGATTGCTTTACCGATATCATGAAGTAAACCAGCACGTCTTGCTAGTTTTTCATCCTCGCCCAGTTCTGCTGCCATAAGTCCTGTTAAGTAAGCTACTTCCATAGAGTGCTTCAGCACGTTTTGTCCATAACTTGTACGGTATTTCAAGCGACCCAAAATTTTAATTAAATCTGGGTGTAATCCGTGGATACCAACTTCAAATGTTGTTTGTTCTCCTACTTCACGAATATATTCATCCACTTCACGTCTTGATTTTTCAACCATTTCTTCAATACGAGCTGGGTGAATACGTCCATCCTGTACGAGCTTATCAAGAGCGATACGAGCTGTTTCACGACGAATTGGGTCAAATCCTGATAAAATTACTGCCTCAGGTGTATCATCAATAATAAGGTCGATACCTGTTAAGGTTTCTAACGTACGAATATTACGACCTTCACGCCCAATAATACGTCCCTTCATTTCGTCATTTGGAAGATTTACAACCGAAACGGTTGTTTCAGCAACATGATCAGCTGCACATCTTTGCATTGCTAAAGATAAAATCTCTTTTGCTTTCTTATCAGCTTCTTCTTTCGCACGAACTTCACTCTCTTTTACCATCGCGGCAATTTCATGAGAAAGTTCGTTTTCCACTTTCCCTAAAATGATTGATTTCGCCTGTTCGCGTGTCAGATTGGAAATGCGCTCTAATTCCGTTTGTTGCTTTTGAACTAACTCTCCCACTTTGCTTTCCAACTCTTCAATCTGCTGTTGTCTCGCTACAAGAGATTCCTCTTTCTTTTCTAACATCTGCTCACGTTTATCGAGCGTTTCGTCTTTACGATCAAGGTTCTCTTCTTTTTGCATTAAACGATTTTCTTGTTTTTGTAATTCGCTTCTACGGTCACGAATTTCTAATTCAGCTTCTGTACGAAGTGTATGAATTTCATCCTTTGCTTCTAAAAGCGCTTCTTTCTTAAGTGCCTCTGCTTCGCGATTCGCATCGTCTAAAATACGCTTCGCTTCATTAGCTGCACCATTAATCTTCGCTTCTGCAATAGACTTTCGAACAAAAAAGCCAACAACTGCACCGACTGTTGCAAGCAAAATGGAGATGAGTATCCAAACTGTATTACTCATGATTTCACCTCCTCTTGCTATGAATGAAAAAAGACTGTCGGCATGTACATCGAATTGCAACGTACAGCAAAGACTGTCGTCCCAATTTTTTAAGGGACTTTCTTCATTTCACAATTAAAATGTCATATTATTATTTCGGCAAGATTGAGATCTTACTCCGAATATTACTTCTCTTCTTGAGAAGAGTGTATCGTATATAAGAAAAAATATACATTCTCATTGTATCTATCGCATTTTTCGTTGTCAAGCGTTGTCTACTTTTACTTTCTTTACCTTTAACATTCAAATGTTCCGTAAACAAAAAGAAAATGTAGCACTATCTTTATAAATAATCTATATATATACCTAATATGTATAAAAAATAGTGAGACACCACCTGCTGAAAGCGCTGCTTACAAAATAAAATTTTACTCAGTGGCGTTTTCCCCATCTTCCACTCATTATGTTGTGCTTTTGCGGGCACTTCGAAAATACCGGATACATTTATAAAAAAAAGACACGAAATCGTGTCTTTTTAATCAAGATTTGTGCTTTCTTCCATATTTTCAGGAGCAGAATCTTCACCAATTCCATGATGCTCACGAATAAAGAATGCAATTTCGTCTCTTATATCTGGATTTTCTTTTAAGAATTGTTTTGCATTTTCGCGTCCTTGTCCTAAACGCTCTTCATTATAGGCATACCAAGCACCACTTTTCTGAACGATATCCAGTTCAGAAGCCATATCTAAAATTTCGCCTTCTCTTGAAATACCTTCTCCGTACATAATGTCCACTTCTGCTACGCGGAATGGCGGTGCTACTTTATTTTTTACTACTTTTACTTTCGTTTTATTACCAACAATTTCATTACCTTGCTTTAATTGTTCGGCACGGCGTACTTCAAGACGTACTGTTGAATAGAATTTTAATGCACGACCACCTGGAGTTGTCTCTGGGTTCCCGAACATAACCCCAACTTTTTCACGAATTTGGTTAATAAAGATTGCAATTGTTTTTGACTTATTAATTGCACCTGAAAGTTTACGAAGTGCTTGTGACATTAAACGTGCTTGTAAACCGACGTGAGAGTCACCCATTTCTCCTTCAATCTCCGCTTTTGGTACAAGGGCAGCTACAGAGTCGATTACGATAATATCAATTGCACCGCTTCGTACTAATGCTTCGGCAATTTCTAATCCTTGCTCCCCTGTATCAGGCTGTGATAATAGTAATTCGTCGATGTTAACCCCTAATTTCTGTGCATATACAGGATCCATCGCATGCTCCGCATCAATAAATGCCGCTTGTCCACCTTGACGTTGCACTTCTGCAATCGCGTGTAATGAAACTGTCGTTTTCCCTGAGCTTTCAGGCCCGTAAATTTCAATAATACGACCGCGTGGATAACCACCAACCCCTAGCGCTACATCAAGCGCTAACGAACCGCTTGGTACTGTTGAAACCTTGCGTTCAGCTTGCTCTCCCAATTTCATAATGGAACCTTTACCGAATTGCTTCTCTATTTGTTTTAACGCCATATCTAACGCTGCTTGACGATCACTCATTCAAATTCCTCCTTAACTCAATTGCTAATCTTATTATACCTATTTTTATTTTAATTTGCCAACAAAAATCGAACATTTATTCGATTTTTTTATTTCCAGTTTATAAAAACGCATTTTTACCATAAAAAAGCTAGAAGAAACTCACATCTCTTCTAGCTTTTTGTATAAATGATAAAATCCATATTTCACAGTACGTTCACGAATTTGCTGACGGCTCCCACTTAAATGAAGCGGAAAAACTATTGTCGGTTCATCTTTTATTGCTAAACCGATAAATACAGTTCCAGGTTCTTTATTTTCTGAAGCAGCTGGCCCTGCGACCCCCGTAAAACTAATGCCAATATCCGATTTTAAAAGTAATTTTACATTTTCAGCAAGATAACGCGCACATTCTTCACTCACCGCACCTGCCGTTTGTAAAGTTTCTTCAGGAACGTGCAAAATATGCTGTTTTACATCATTGTGATAGCAAATTATGCCACCTTTCAAAATAGAAGACACACCAGCATTTTCCGTTATTTGATTACCAAAAAGGCCACCTGTTAAACTTTCAGCACAGGCTAGAGTGAAACCTTTTTTCTTCAATAACTCAATTGCCTTATAGTGAAGGAAATCTTGATTATAGCCGTAAAAAAACTCGCCTACTCTTTCTAAGATTACATGTTCTACTTGCTGAATTAATGCCTCCGCTTGCTCTACATTCTGATGTTTTGCAGTTAACCGCAACGTTACCTCTCCATCAGAAGCTAGCGGTGCAATTGTCGGATTCGTTTGGTTGTCAATTAAATCTTGTACTTTTACTTCTAACTGAGATTCGCCAATACCGAAAAAACGAAGGACACGAGAATAAATACGTTCACCAGTTGTTACATTACGTAAGAACGGATCTACATAGCTATTATACATTGGTTGCATTTCTTTCGGTGGACCTGGCAATAAAATATACACTTTTTCATTTTTATGTAATCCCATACCAGGCGCCATACCGTGATTATTTGCAAATACAGTTGAACCCTTTAAAACGAGTGCTTGTTTTATATTATTCTCTGTGAACTCACGACCCGTTCGATTAAAATATTCACGAATCGATGTTAATGCCGCTTCATCATAAACAAGGTCTTCCTTAACAATAGACGCGATTGTTTCTTTCGTTAAATCATCTTTTGTTGGTCCGAGTCCGCCAGTAAAAATCAATATATTTGCACGTTTTTCAGCTGTACGAATAGCCTCTTGTAGCCGTTGTTTATTATCACCTACTACAGTATGATAATAAACATTTATTCCAATAGAAGCTAATTTTTCAGATAAAAACTTCGCATTTGTATTTGTAATTTGCCCCAGTAATAATTCTGTTCCAACCGCAATAATTTCGGCATTCATTCCGATTCCCCCATAAACTGCTATTTTGAATTGACAAACACAGCTCTATTTTTCCAAAAGTAATCAAACCCAGAAATAACTGTAAAGATCAATGCAATCCATATAAAAATATCAGCAACTGGAATATGGATTAAATTTAATGGCACATCATGTAATAAATATGCTGAAATTGCAATAATTTGTGTCCACGTCTTGATTTTCCCTAACATATTAGCTGCAACAACTTCTCCAGTACCAGCTAATACAAGTCGTAAGCCTGTAACTGCAAATTCACGACTAATAATAACAATTACAATCCACGCTGGTACATATTGCATTTCAACTAATGTAATAAGCGCCGC
The DNA here is from genome assembly GCF_022662815.1 of Bacillus cereus group sp. BfR-BA-01492. Classification (NCBI taxonomy): domain Bacteria; kingdom Bacillati; phylum Bacillota; class Bacilli; order Caryophanales; family Bacillaceae; genus Bacillus; species Bacillus cereus group sp. BfR-BA-01492. The sequence continues at coordinate 29,785 of NZ_JAKUEH010000016.1, read as the reverse complement.
TGAAACAAGCAATTTATCAGCTAATGGATCCAGGAATTTCCCTAAATTTGTAACAAGATTATATTTTCTTGCTAAATGCCCATCAATCCAGTCAGTAGCTGATGCAATAATAAAAATAAGCGCCCCGATTAAATGTTGAATTGGTAAATCTACGTTTCCAATTGTATATGAACCCCAGTCAAAAGGCGCAATCATAATGACTAAAAAAATTGGAATTAAGCAGATTCGAGATATCGTAATTTTATTTGGTAAGTTCACAACTATTCCTCCATCATGTCACAAACATTTGTTCATTGAAAAAAGTCATCGAAGCGATGACTATTATTGTGCAGGTTGTTCTCCCCCTAAGTTTTTAATCACCATTCTTTGGTGCAATGCCTCTTCAGCATTTAAACCGTAATTCACAACTTTTCCATTTACTTTAACTTCTGTATTCAGTGCATTACCGATATTTAATCGCACTTCTTTTTTCTCTGTTAAATTTTGTGGAACAGTTTGACCTGCATCTAATGTCCCTTTATAAATTTCATTACCATTTTCGTCTTTAATATCCACATAAGTCGTTCCCTTAGCAGAGATTTCTAGTTGTAGTTCCTTATTATTAATTTCATACGTAGATACTTTCTCTTTTGTGCCAACTAGCTTTATCTCATCTTGCCCTGTCGGTGGTTGCTGTGCTTGTTGCTCAGCCTTCTTTTGCTCTTCTTTTTTTGTTTCATCCTGTTTTGCTTTTTCTTGTTTCAGTTCTTCCGCTTTTTCATCTTTTTTCTCATCTAACGGAGAATCCTTTGCTTTTTGCACTTCAATTTGTTCACTTTTGTTTTGTGCTACTGCACCATCATCTTTTGCAGTTACCCATTGGAAAACAAGCCAAATCACTACTCCTAACGCAATTACCAATAGTGCAATTAAGATTTTCGGCATATGATCTGCAATTGGAAGCGATGTTGCCTTTTGGATTGTCTCCTGTGTTTTTTGACCAGTTGATACTTGTGGTACATCATGAGATTCAGATTGTGGTATTGTACTTTGATATTCTACAAGCAATTCCTCTCCGTTTAACCCAACAGCATCCGCATATTGTTTAATAAATGCACGCGCATAAAAAGCTCCCGGTAATATGCTGTAGTCGCCCTCTTCAATTGTTACTAAATAACGCTTTTGAATTTTTGTAATCTCATGTAGCTGATCAATAGACAAGCCTTTTGCTTCTCTTGCTTCCTTCAGCTTTTGTCCTAATTCCGTCACTGCTAACACCTCAATATTTCTTTAAAAGTCAAACATAGAGAAATTATTTTGCGTTCCCTGCTCAATTTCATCTACTAAATTATATTGAATTTCTTCATCATAATCGTTACGCAATTCAATAATATAATCAAAATCATCAAGTGTGTATTCTGATTGACTCACAAATACATCTGGATGTTCTACAACTTTTGTTGCGGGCAACCTCATAATTTCACGTACAAGCTGCCAATGTCTTTCATTCGCGCGCTTTGTTGAAACAATCCCATCTAATATAAAAATATTATCGTCGCTATACTCATCTTCAATCAATTGACTACGTACCGTTTGTTTAATAAGGGTAGACGAAACAAACAGCCAACGCTTATTCGCACAAACACTTGCAGCAACAATAGATTCCGTTTTCCCAACGCGAGGCATTCCTCTTATTCCGATAAGTTTATGGCCCTCTTTTTTCATTAATTCTGCCATAAAATCAACAAGTAGCCCTAATTCATCCCGTACAAATCGAAATGTTTTCTTATCATCAGCATCTCGTTGTATGTACCTGCCATGCCTTATCGCTAGCCTGTCCCTGAGTTTTGGCGGACGATATTTCGTTACCGTTATATTATCCATCGTATTTAAAATTGATTCAAGCCTCGAAATTTGCTCTTGATTATCACACATAAGCAAAAGACCGCGCCTTGCATTATCCACACCATTAATTGTGACGATATTAATACCAAGCATACCGATTAACGAAGAAACGTCACCAAGCAAGCCAGGTCGGTTTTTATGTATTTCATATTCAAAATACCATTCAATCATCCAAGATCACTCCCCCCTTGCTTACTTTACACCTACGTACTATATTATATGATTTCATCCCAATAGGGAAGTTAAAAGTACAATGAAATCAATGGATTTTCCACATAAAAAAAAGAGAGGAGAATCTCCTCTCTTTTTTTATTTTTTTTGTACCAACTTTACCATTAGATTTGCAATTGTATGTTGTTCTTGTTCATCTGCCACTTTCCACAGCTCTGCTAATAGTTTTTCTTGATCATTGCGCGCTTCTACTTCATTTGCAAGATAATCCCCAACACGGTATGCCATATCTGAAACAACACCGCCCTCTAGACCTTTTCCTTGCGCCTGCTCTAAACGCTCTCCTAAAAAGCTTTTCCATTGATCAAAGTTATCTAATACTGACATATTAAGCACCTCACTACTATTGAGTATTACAATCATACTTAATTTGCACAGTTTTTTATCTTTTATGTATGTTTTTTAACAATGCCAGCCACCATTTACTCCAATAATTTGTCCTGTTATATAAGAAGCTCCTGGTGATATTAAAAAGGAGACTGTTTTTGCCACCTCTTCCGGGGAACCAATTCGTCCCACCGGAATTTCCTCTGCAATTCCATTTTTATCTTCTTCTGAGAATACACTTAACATTTCTGTCTCAATTGCACCTGGCGCCACTGCATTGACACGAACTCCACTTAAAGCCACTTCTTTCGCTAAAGCTTTTGTATATGCATTTTGTGCACCTTTTACCATAGAATATAACACTTCGCAAGAAGCTCCTATTTGCCCCCAAATTGACGAAATAATGACAACATTACCCTTTCTCCGTTGTATCATTGGTGGCAGTGCAAACGACATAAGTTTATACACACTCTTCACTTGTAATGCAATCATTTCATCAAGTTGTTCATTGGTCACATCAGTAACTAAGCCAAATATACTTTTTCCAGCTGCGTATACAATCGTTTCAATCGGATGATCAATCTGTTCCCACAATTTCTCTACTCCATCTGCACAGGCTAAGTTAGCTTGAACAGGAATAACTTCTCCAATTTGTTTTGCTAACTCCTTTACTTTGTCTTCATTTTTATTGTAGTGCATATATACTGTATACCCATCTTCTATTAACTGCTTTGAAATTGCAAAGCCAATTCCTCCGCTTCCTCCAGTCACTAACGCATATTTCTTCATCTCTTAATCCTTTCTTCGAAGACATCTATTCATACTCTTCATTATAAATACCCCTCTTTACTTTTTAAGCATGACTAAAAAGTAAGGAGGGGTTCATTTTTATCCCGCTATTTTAGGGCAGTAAGACTCCCACCTCAAGATTCAGAGAGAAACAAGGAAGATAGGTGGGAGTAGGGCTGCCCGTAACAGCCCGATTGGTGAGGGCTCATAATCAGTGGGGTGAAGAACCCCCCCACTGATTAAAGTTTCACTTTATATAACAGACAACAGATTCCTCATGTTTGTATGTTATTTCTTCGGTAAGACTTGGCAAATACTCATTCTGTCTTCAACTAAAAATTCTTTTGCTGCACTTTGTAAATCTTGAACTGTTATGCTTTCTAAAGTAGATAATGCATCAAATAAACTCGTTTCATTAAATGCATATCTTGTAAATTGATTTGCAATATATTCTGGTGAATTAAGAGAGCGTAAAAATCCTCCAATTTTCTTTTTCTTTACACGCTCTAATGTATTTGCATCAAGCTTATTATAATCTATTTGCAACAAAATTGCTTTCAATCGATCTGCTAATTCATCTGGCTGTTTTGTATCGCCCCCAACCATCGCAAACCCAAAACTACTCTCTTCTGTATAATCATAAGAGAATGTTTCATCAATGAGCCCTTCATTATATAAGGACTCATAATGAGTTGATCCTTTTCCAAATAAATAATCTAAAAGTAACGTCAGTGCAATTTCTTGTTTTAAAAGCTCCTCACCTTTTTCTTTTAGCCCTACTGCTTTAATTCCTACTAAACATTTTGGCGTTTGAACAGACATCGAAATCACTTTCTTTTTCTCATTTACTTCTTCTGGTTCACTTTCAAATGAACGAATAATTTCTGGCTGATTTTGATAATCTTTTTTCGCTTGATTTTCTCGTACTAATGCCATTGTCTTTTCTGGATCAACAGCTCCAACAACAAATAAAAGCATATTACTTGGATGATAAAATGTTTCATAGCACTCATACAATAAATCTTTCGTAATTTTACTTATCGATTCAATTGTCCCAGCGATATCAATTTTAATCGGATGTTTCACAAATAAACTATCAATTAACCCAAAGTATAAACGCCAATCAGGATTATCTTGATACATTTGAATTTCTTGACCAATAATGCCTTTCTCTTTTTCCACTGTTTTTTCCGAAAAGTATGGCTCTTGAACAAAATTTAATAATGTATTTAAATTTTGTTCTACATTGGATGTACATGAAAAAAGATACGCCGTTCTTGTAAAGGATGTAAATGCATTTGCAGATGCTCCTTGCTTACTAAACAACTGAAATGCGTCATGATCCTCTTTTTCAAATAATTTATGTTCAAGGAAATGAGCGATTCCATCTGGCACCCGAACCATCTTTTCTTTTCCAAGAGGAACGAATGTATTATCGATAGAGCCGTATTTTGTTGTAAACGTCGCAAATGTTTTATTGAATCCTTGCTTCGGTAAAATATATACATCTAACCCATTTGGAAGCTTGTCATAATAAAGCGTTTCTTTTAATTGATCATAAGAGATCTTCTCCATCTATTCTCCCTCCGTTCCATGTAAAAAGTAAATCGTATCTAACTCAATTTGATTTGCGACCTTTACAATTTCTTCTTTCGTAACAGCTTCTATTCCAGTAATCCATTCTTCTACTGGACGTGTATGTTCCGCAATAATACCATGGTATAATAATTCAACGAAACCACGTGGTGTATCAATCGCTTCTAAAACTTGATTGCGAATTACACTTTTTGTTTGCTGAATTTCTTCCTCTGAGAAATCACCATTCTTCATCGCCTTCATTTGCTCTTTAATAATCGCAATCGCTTTTTCATAATTCTTCCCTTCAATTCCAGACATAACGAAGAGCAAACCTTTATGACTTTCAAAGCGTGAAGCTGCATAATACGCTAAACTATTTTTTTCCCGAACATTCACAAACAATTTGGAATGCGAAAACCCACCAAATAAACCGTTAAATAATTGTAATGCAAAGTAATCTTCATCACGATAGGTCACATATGTGCGATAACCGATATTTAATTTACTTTGTTTTAACTCTTGTTTCTCAACAATCTCTTTTTCTTCGTTATTTCGTTTATGAAGTACTACATTTTTTTCTTTCGGTACGCGTGGTGAAATGGAAAAATATTTACGAACGAGTTCAGCTGCATTGTCTGAAATATCGCCAATAATGTAAAGATCCATTTCATCTTCTGCTAGCACTTTTTGATAATATTGATATAACGTTTCACTTGTAATTAACGGAACATCTTCTTTTTTTCCGTTGGCACTTAATCGATATGGTTCGACTTTACACATTTCTTCAATGAGACGTTCATTTGCGTAACGCATTTTATCATCATATGTCGCTTCAATTCGTTGCAGAAGCGCTCGCTTCTCACTCTCTACAATAGACTGTAAAAAACCCTTTTCTTCAGTTGCTGGATGTAACACAATATCAGATAACATAGAAAGCGCTTTTTCAAAAAGAAGCGAAGCATCTTGTAAATATTTCTCATTGGCGACATCCATGTAAATAGATATGATATGATCCTCACCTTTTTTACTTACATCTACCGCTAAAGAAGAACCGTATAATTCCTCTAAATATTGGCGAAGACGAATGACAGATGGCAATTTCTCGGTAGCGCTTTGTAAAACATAAGGCAAAATAGCACGCTCTGTCACAGTTTCTTCATTTAAAGGCGCCTTAAAGCGAAATACAAATGTATTTGTTTTATACTTATCTGTTGGAATGATATGTACTCGTAAACCACCTAACTCATGCATTTGCTGTTCCATCAATTTCATTTATAGCCCTCCTTTACCTATGTAGGAATACTCCTCTTCAATATACAGTTTTTAGAAATCAAAAATCAACTTTTCTTCCTTTTTCACTTTTAAATTCTTATATGCATTTCGATATTAAACATATTCTATGTCAAAAAGCCCGCACTAATGTGCGAGCTTTTTCAAACTCTGAAAAGATTATCTCTTTCCTTTTTCATATGGTGTTCCAAGCGCTTTTGGTGCTTCTGAACGTCCGACAAAACCAACTAGTGCTAAAATCGTAAACACATATGGCAAGATTGTTAAGAAAACACTTGGTATTTCTTTCAGTACAGGAATGGTTCCTCCCGTTACTCCAAGTGATTGTGCAAACCCGAAGAACAAGGCAGCTCCTAGCGCCCCAAGCGGATTCCATTTCCCGAAAATCATAGCAGCTAGCGCTAAAAAACCTTGTCCTGTAATCGTTGCACCTGAAAAGTTATTTGAGATAGACATGGCAAAGATGGCACCGCCAACGCCAGCAAACATACCTGAAATACAAACGGCAATGTAACGCATTTTATATACATTAATTCCCATCGTATCAGCTGCCATGGGATGTTCACCAACTGCGCGAAGACGAAGACCAAACGGCGTTTTATAAATAATATACCAAACAACAAAAGCTAAAATAATAGCAATATACGACGTTAAAGGTACACTGGTGAAAAATAATTTTCCGATAATAGGAAGATCCGAAAGCCCTGGAACGTCGATTTTTTCAATACGATATTGAATAAAATCAGTTTGACCTTTACCGAAAATTTTCTTAATCGCAAAAACAGTCAAACCAAGCGCTAAAAAGTTGATTGCTACTCCACTAACAACTTGGTCCGCACGAAATGTAATGGAAGCAACAGCGTGAAGAAGTGCAAACATTCCACCACCAATTGCTGCAAAAACAAGTGCGATCCAAGGGGTCATCGTCCCCCACGTATCTCCCATTAATAAAGTTGTCACAACACCAATAAATGCACCAAATAACATTAACCCTTCTAATGCGATATTTACAACTCCAGAACGTTCACTGAACACTCCACCAAGCGCCGTAAAAATAAGTGGGGCCGCTGTATATAATGTACCTGTCACAAGAATGGCTAAAATATCTAAGAAGTTCATTTATTTCCCCTCCTTGCTCATGCGTGTAAGTGCCCAGCGTAAAACATAGCTACAAGCAACAAAGAAAATAATACATGCAATAATGACATTTATTAATTCAGATGGCACATCTGCTTCAAAGTTCATTTGCGGTGCTGCACTTTTTAAACCACCAAATAATAAAGCAGCAAGCAAGATACCAAATGGGTTATTTCCGCCAAGAAGAGCGACTGCAATTCCGTCAAATCCAATTCCAGTAAATGAGGACATCGCTGTCATATTTTGAAAGGTTCCAAGCCCTTCCATCGCTCCACCAATACCTGCAAATGCACCTGCAATTGTCATCGATAAGATGACATTACGAGAGACTTTCATACCAGCATATCGCGAAGCATGTTGATTAAATCCAACTGATTTTAATTCATAACCTAACGTTGTTCGATCTAATAAGAACCACATGAGAATCGCAATAAGAATCGCAACAAGAATCCCCCAGTGCAGGCGTGATCCTTCTGTTAAAGAAGAGAGCCATTCAGACGCTAACGATGCACTTGGCTGAATATCATATGATTTTTCATTCGCTTCATGTAAAAAACGTTTAATGAGGTCATATGTCACATACAGTGCAATATAGTTCATCATAATGGTTACAATAACTTCATTTACTTTAAATTTCCCTTTTAAGTACCCTGGAATAAAGCCCCATAAACCACCAACGATTGCTGCAATGAAAATAGATAGCGGAATATGTAAGAACGCTGGTAATGACACTGCATAACCGAACCAAACTGCTGCAAGCCATCCGACTAACAATTGACCCTCTACTCCGATATTAAATAGTCCTGTACGGAATGCAAAGGCAACGGAAAGACCAGCTAACACAAGAGGAATCATCGTACGAAGTGTTTCACCTATAGCTTGCGGATTTCCAACCATTCCTTCCCACAATGCTGCATATCCAACAATCGGATCATATCCGCTCACTAGCATAACAATGGCTCCTACAAGCAAACCAAAAAGAACAGATAATACAGGTACTAAAATATTAATCGTTCGCTCCGTTAAAAATTTTTTAGCCATTTGTACTCACCTTCTCTTCCCCTGTTCCACCAGCCATTAAAAGACCTAACTCTTGTTCATTCGTTGCTTTTGCATCAACAATTGCAACAATTCTTCCTTCATAAATAACAGCCACGCGGTCACTTACATTTAAAATTTCGTCAAGTTCTAAAGATACAAGTAGTACCGCTTTCCCTTTATCCCTTTGCTCAATTAATTTTTTATGAATAAATTCAATTGCCCCTACATCAAGACCACGGGTTGGCTGTGCTGCAATTAATAAGTCCGGATTGCGATCTACCTCACGAGCAATAATGGCTTTTTGCTGATTCCCACCAGATAGCGCCCGAGCCAATGTATATTCACTCGGTGTACGCACATCAAACTGCGCAATAAGCTCTTTCGCTTTTTTTGTAATATCATTAAAATTTAAAATCCCTTTTTTCGAAAACGGGTTTTTATAATATGTTTGTAAAACAATATTATCTCTTACAGAAAAATCAAGGACGAGTCCATGTTTATGACGGTCTTCTGGAATATGACCAATTCCTTCTTCTGTAATCCGTCTCACAGGCCAATTCGTTATCTCTTTCCCATTCATTGCAATAGAACCTGACTCAACTTTTCGTAAACCAGTAATTGCCTCTATTAATTCACTTTGTCCATTCCCATCAATTCCTGCAATACCAACAATTTCTCCTGCACGAACAGTTAAGTCAAGGCCTTTTACAGCAGGTAATTGACGTGCATCACGAACAACAAGATTCGCAATCGAAAGTACATCTTCCTTAGGTTTTGCGTCTAATTTTTCTGTTTTAAAATTCACTTGACGTCCGACCATTCGTTCCGCAAGTTTATGTTCATCTGTATTTGCCACGTCAACTGTACCGATTCCTTTTCCTTTTCGAATAATCGTACAACGATCACAAACTTCCATAATTTCTTTTAATTTATGAGTAATTAGAATAATAGATTTTCCTTCTTGTACAAGTTTTTTCATAATTTGAATCAGTTCATGAATTTCTTGAGGAGTTAATACTGCTGTTGGTTCATCAAATATTAAAATTTCAGCTCCTCGATAAAGTGTTTTTAAAATTTCAACCCGCTGTTGCATTCCAACTGAAATATCTTCAATTTTCGCATACGGGTCTACCGCTAGACCGTATTGTTCAGATAGCTTTTTAATTTCTTGCGCTGCTTCATCAACTGCAATTTTCCCCTTTTTTTTCGGTTCATTTCCAAGAATAATATTCTCTGTAACGGTAAAATTGTGAACAAGCATAAAATGTTGGTGAACCATGCCAATTCCAAAATCATTCGCAACATTAGGGTTTGTAATTTTTACAGGCTTCCCTTTAATTTTAATTTCTCCTTGCTCTGGTTGATACAGTCCAAAAAGAACATTCATTAGCGTTGATTTCCCTGCTCCATTTTCTCCGAGCAAAGCGTGTATTTCTCCCTGTTTTACTTGCAGCGTAATGTCATCGTTCGCCACAATGCCTGGGAATACTTTTGTAATATTGTTCATCTCAATTACGTATTCCATTGTGTTCCTCCTTTTAGCAGGGAACAATCCCCCAATTACACTCTATGAAAAATGATTTGATAGATACAAAGGTTAGTTCTAAGAACTAACCTTTGTTATTTCTCTATCATTATTTCGTTAGAGAAGCCTCATATTCTTTGTACTCATCATCAGTTGCAGGTACTTTAATTTCTCCAGCTGTAATTTTCTTCTCAAACTCTTCTATTTTTGTTAAGATTTCTGGATTTACTTTTTTCACATTGTCAGTTGTTTTCGCAATACCAATACCATCATCTTTCAAGCCGAATTCTTCTGTTTTACCGCCTTTTAATTTTCCATCTTTTGCTTCTTTTGCTACTTTTGCTACTGCAACGTCAACACGTTTTACCATAGATGTTAACGTTACATTTTCAGGCATACCTTCTTGATTTTGGTCACGGTCAACACCAATTACCCAAACATTTTCACCTTTTTTCTTACGGTTTTTCGCTTCTGTAAATACGCCATTACCGGTTGCACCAGATGCGTGATAAATTACGTCAACACCTTGACCATACATTGCTGATGCTAATACAGATCCTTTTTCTGGTTTATCAAATGCATCTGCATATTGTGAAACGATTTCAATGTTTGGATTTACTGCTTTCGCTCCAGCTTTAAATCCTGATTCAAACTTGTTAATTAATGGACTCTTTACTCCGCCGACAAAGCCAACTTTATTAGATTTTGTCGCCATTGCCGCCGCAACCCCAACAAGGAAAGATCCTTCATGGTCTTTAAATGTAATACTTGTTACATTTGGTTTTTCCACAACAGTGTCTACAATTGCAAATTGTTGTTTCGGATATTGATCTGCTACTTTTTCAATAGAGTCTTCCATTAAATATCCAATACCAAATGTTACATTATAATTTCCTTTCGCAAACTTTGTTAAGTTTGGAATATAGTCTGAGTCTTTACTTGATTGAAGGTAACGATAGCCTTCATTCTTTTTCAAATCATTATCTTTACCGAACTTTGTTAATCCTTCCCACGCTGATTGGTTAAATGATTTATCATCAACCCCACCAACATCGGTAACCATACCCACTTTAAAACCTTTACTATCTTTCTTGTCACTACTTGCTTTGTCTGAGTTACCACATGCCCCCAACACTGTACTTGCTGCTAACGTTAATGATAATAAAAGACCTGCTTTTTTCTTCATACTAGAAACCCCTCCTAAAATGATGTATATCTCTATTTATTATTTATGCTGCTGTCCCTTCCTTTTTGCTGTCACCTCCCTAAAAAGGAACCGATTTACATACGTTTTCGTAATACATGGAAGCTAAATTTATCTGCTCTAAAATAATTAATAGAATACAAAATTGGTTCATCATTTTGATCGTAATGCATTTGTTTTAAAATCAGTAATGCTGTTTCTGGTTCACACTGTAAGATTGGTGATATTTTCGGATGATATCCAATCGGTTCAATATGAGCAACTGCATATGTGACGCGCTTATGCGTGTTATTATGTATAACAGTAAGCAACGACTCTTCATTATAATCTGATAAATCCGGCAATATTTCTTTTGATAATTTATCAACACAGTATACAACAGGTTCCCCATCTGCTGTACGAACACGCTCAATCATGACTGCTTCAAAACCTTCTTCATTATGAAACTTTTCTTTTTCTTCTTCTGTTAAACTTGTAGTAGATGATGATAAAAAAATAGTCCCCGGTGTTTTTCCAACGCTAGCAATCATATCGGTAATACTGGAAAGTTGTTCGATTCCAGAAGAGAACAACGGCTTTGCATTCACAAACGTTCCTACGCCATGTCTACGAATGACAACATTTTCTTCTTCCAAAATACGGAGCGCTTCACGCAAAGTTGCTCTACTTACACCTAGTTCCTTTGCTAAATCAAACTCAGAAGGTAACTTTTGCTTTTCTTTATATGCGCCACTTTTGATTTTCTCTTTAATATGATCGATCACTCGCAAATATAAATGTCGACTATCAGATTTAACCGACATAAGACTCCCCCCATTCAATTATTCGACCTCTGATGTAAGACTTCTTTTCTCTTTTTTCTTCCGATGCTATAATTTGTCGAATAAATATTAATAGTTTTTTAAGACAAAATTTTCCATCTTTATTATATAAAAAAACTTTGTACCATAAACATTCCTCAGCTAGAGAAAAAGTTCGGCACAAAGATTCCTCTTACATCCTTTGTTACACACTTTTCCCCTCATAGTCTAGCAATTTATGGTTGCTAGGTAGAAACTTATGGACCTTATTTCCAAGATTATATGAGGCGGTGATTCTTTTCGAAGTAATCTTACCACTTGCCCCCATATGTGTCAACAAAATTCAACATTTTCCCACAGTAAATGTCGAACATTTAACAAATCAAAATTAAAAGCATTCGTATTCTAGAGAATCTACCAAAATGTAAGCCTTTTCTTTTACGATATATATAGTATATAACAAAAACACTATATAAAAAAGCCTAATTGTAAACAATTAGGCTTTTTTATTAAGAACTCTGTTCTTGTATATCTTTAATTAACACTTCGCGCGGTTTGCTGCCTTCATACGGTCCAACAACACCATTCATTTCCATCGCATCAATCAGACGTGCTGCACGCGTGTATCCCACTCTAAATCGTCGTTGTAACATCGAAACAGAAGCTGTTTGCATTTCGACAACAAGCTGTACTGCTTCGTCATACAATTCATCTTCTACTTCTTGTTTTGTTTCTGGTACATCTTGCGGAATCATATCTTCTTGATATTGTGCTTTTTGTTGTCCAATCACATACTCTACAACTCTTTCCACTTCATCATCTGATAAAAAAGCGCCTTGTACACGCACTGGTTTGGACGCACCAATCGGTATAAAGAGCATATCTCCTCTTCCTAACAATTTCTCTGCGCCGCCGCTATCAAGAATCGTACGGGAATCTGTTTGAGAAGACACAGCGAAAGCAATACGTGATGGAATATTCGCTTTAATAACCCCGGTGATAACATCAACCGATGGACGCTGCGTTGCAATGATTAAATGAATGCCCGCAGCACGAGCCATCTGTGCTAACCGCATAATTGCATCTTCGACATCCGAAGACGCGACCATCATTAAATCAGCCAACTCGTCCACAATTACAACGATATATGGAAGTTCTTGTTGCTTCGCTTCTGATTGCTCATTATGATGTCTAATATACTCATTATAGCCTTCGATATTACGCGTTCCACTATGCGCAAACAATTCATAGCGACGTTCCATCTCACTAACAACTTTTTTCAAAGCTTGTGAAGCTTTCTTCGGATCTGTCACTACAGGTGTTAATAAATGCGGAACACCATTGTATACATTTAACTCTACCATCTTTGGATCAATCATCATTAACTTTACTTCGTGCGGTTTAGCACGCATTAAAATACTAACGATAATCCCATTAATACATACACTTTTTCCGCTACCAGTCGCTCCAGCCACCAATAAATGCGGCATCTTATTTAAACGGGCTAAGACAGCTTCACCTGTAATATCACGCCCAAGGCCGATTAATAATTTTTCCTCTGGATGATTATTCGCCTTTGAATCTAGCACCTCTCTAAGTGTAACCACCGAAACTTCTGAATTTGGAACCTCAATTCCTACAGCTGATTTCCCGGGAATCGGCGCTTCAATTCGAATATCTTTCGCTGCTAAAGCAAGCGCTAAATCATCACTTAAACTAACAATTTTACTCACTTTCACACCCATATCAGGATACACTTCATACTTTGTAACTGCGGGCCCTTTATGTACTTTCGTTACTTTTGCTTTCACTCCAAAACTTTGGAAAGTTCGTTCAAGCTTACGAGCATTCTCATAGATTTTTTCATTTTCATTTGTCACTTGCTTATTCTTTGGAAACTTCAATATATCGATAGCAGGAAGTTCATAATCTTTATTTTCTACATTTGAAAATTGCATCGGCGGCGCTTTTGCATCTCCTTCTAACGATTCAACAATCTTCTCGCCGCGTTTCTTTTTCGGTTTTTCTTCGGGTGTATTTTGCACTTCCTCAACATCTGGAATAGGATGATCCATTCCTACTTCTTTCGGCAAATCCTGTTCTTCATGAATCGGATAATTCTCTGAGAAATTCGAAATAATTGGCGGGTCAATACTAATTTCTTCTATAGGCTCCGCAATCTCTTCTTGGGATTCAGAACTCTCATTTCTCGTACGTCTTTCTCTCTTTTTCTTTTCGGTTTGTTCAGCTACACGCTTCGATCTCCAATCTTTATAATCTCCTTGCATCACCTGAAATTGACTTCTTACTATTCTCCCTACCGGAGCTAATATTTCACCAATATGCTTATTTGTAATGCAGAGTATACCAAGAATGACAAGAATAATTCCAATGAGATAAGCTCCTACTTCATCAAATAAGAAATAGCATGTTGCAAACATTAGAGCCCCGAACATACCGCCACCTAAATGAATCGTGCCTGGACTCTTTTTCATCTCAAGAAAGAACAAGTCTTTTGTACTAACAATGACAGATGTATTTTCTACCGCTCCGTCTTTTGTAAGCAGATTAAATAATGTAATGTGACTAAACATTACTATCGCTAATACAATTAAATAAACACCGATTAGTCGTTTATGAAGAAGGTTGGGCCATCCACGCCTAATGACAAACGCAATGGATAACGCAATCACTCCTAATACACCAATTATGTACCATTCACCAAAGAAAAAGCGAAAAAATAACACAAACGATTTCCCTACAATACCTAGTTGTAAAATTGTAATGATTGAAAGTGCAAAAAGAGTCAATCCGACGATTTCGTAATACAAAGTTGGTTTTATCGTACGTCTTGCCTTTGATTTCGTCCCTCTTTGCTTTTGTTTTGCCATTTTTTCACCCCGTGTTCTAAAAATTAAATGTAACTGTTCGTCTGCTATTTTGTAACAATAACACTTTTATAAAAATAAAGAAGATAGGTACAAACTGTTACCTTCCGTAAAAGCACGACTTGTTCAATTCATAGTAAACGAAAGATAGAGAAAGTTTCTCTTTTATTTAGGTCTTTTTATCTTCTATTTTTTACACTTCTTGTAAAATGCTACATAAACAGAAGAAAGCAGCCTATTCATGGCTGCTCAACCGTCTTGTTTTTTATATTATACCATAGCTTTTAGACAAAATCCTGCTTTTTACGAAATGGATATTCTCTGTCCTGGCTCATATTGTAAGTAGTGATCTGGATTTGTGCTTAGCAGGCGCACAATCGAATACGATTGATCTTTTTCTAAGTTCACTACCATTTCTACACCACTTACATGAATAACTTTTTGCCCTTCATTTTGCGAATAATCTGGTGGATAAATGAGATGTTCCGGCATCATTGTGTATAAAATCATTGTAACAACTTCCCATCTTGATTTTTTCCTGTCGCTCTCATATCGATCAATTCATTCAATTTTTGAATCGCATCTCCTATTCCTCCCACATCATCGATTAAGCCGTATTTCACCGCATCGCCACCAATTACATTCGTTCCGATGTCACGTGTTAAATTTCCTTTTGCAAACATAAGCTCCTTAAAACGATCTTCTGTCACTTTAGAATGCTTTGTTACAAATCGAATGACACGTTCTTGCATTTTATCCAAATACTCAAATGTTTGCGGTACACCAATGACAAGCCCTGTTAAACGAATTGGATGAATCGTCATCGTTGCTGTTTCTGCAATATACGAATAATCTGTCGACACAGCAATTGGGACGCCAATGGAATGGCCGCCACCTAATACAAGAGATACTGTCGGTTTTGAAAGCGACGCTACCATTTCAGAAATAGCTAGTCCCGCTTCAACGTCTCCACCGACTGTGTTCAGTATTAATAATAACCCTTCGATTTTCGGATTTTGTTCGATTGCGACGATTTGCGGAATAATATGTTCATATTTCGTCGTCTTATTTTGTGGTGGCAATTGAACATGCCCTTCTACTTGCCCTACAATTGTCAAACAATGAATTTTAGACTCATTCATTTGCGGCACGTTCGTTTGACCTAGCTGTTGAATCTTCTCTATTACTGATGCTTCTTTTGCATCTCCTTTTGGTTCAGCTTCTGTTTCTTCATTTGTATAACGTTCACGCTCTGTCATATCGCATCCCCTTTCGCTCGTATATACCTATTATTTCTTAAGTTGTAAATTTCATTCGAAAGGGATGAAAAAGAAAAAAGTCACCAGTAAAGGTGACCTTTTACACTTCCATAATAATCGGTAAAATCATTGGCTTTCTTTTCGTTTCTTCATATAAGAATTGCCCTAATAGTTCGCGAATATTTTGCTTCAACATAGACCATTCAATCGAATATTCTTTAATAGACTGTTCTACAATTGTACGTACAATGTCTGTAGATCTTTCAATTAATGCCTCTGATTCACGAACATAGACAAATCCGCGTGAAATAATTTCTGGGCCAGAGATGATTTTTTTCTCTTCTTTTCCAAGCGTTACTACAACAACTAAAATCCCATCTTGTGATAACATTTTTCGATCGCGCAGAACGATATTCCCAACATCTCCTACGCCTAATCCATCAATAAGAACATTACCTGCTTGTACTTTGCCAGCTGGTTTTGCCTCATCACCTTCAAAAGCAATTACATCACCTTTATCGACGATGAAAATATTTTCTCTTGCAATACCTACATCTTCAGCTAAATACGCATGCGCTTTTTGCATACGGAATTCACCATGTACGGGTATAAAATATTGCGGTTTCATTAAATTTAACATTAATTTTAATTCTTCTTGACTACCATGACCGGAAACGTGTACTTTTCTTTCACCATAATAGACAACTTCTGCACCAGCTCTAAATAATAAATCGATAATTTTGGATACCGATACTTCATTACCAGGAATTGGAGATGCTGCGATAATAACTGTATCTCCCTTGCGAATGGAAATTTGTTTATGAGATTGCTTTGCCATTCTTGAAAGGGCTGCCATCGGTTCACCTTGGCTACCTGTTGTTAAAATTGCCACCTTCTTCTCTGGGAAGTTATCTATTTCTTGCAATGAAATAACCATGCCATCCGGCACATCTAAATACCCAAGACGTCTTGCAATATCTACTACTTTCACCATGCTACGGCCAACAACCGCTACTTTACGTCCTGTTTCAGCCGCTGCATCAAAAACTTGCTGAATACGGTGAACATTGGATGCAAAAGAAGCAACAATGATGCGTCCTTCTGCGCCATAAAAAACTTTTGATATTTCGATACCAACTTCTTTTTCAGAACCTGTGTAACCAGGACGTTCCGCATTCGTACTATCAGATAATAAGCAGAGTACACCTTCATTTCCGATTTTCGCCATCTTTCCAAGATCTGCTCCGCTATTACCAATCGGTGTTTGATCAAACTTAAAATCTCCTGTATATACAATTGCACCTTTTGATGTATGGAAGCATACACCAACAGAATCAGGAATACTGTGCGTTGTTCCAAAGAATGAAACCGTTGTCGTATTAAATTCAACTTCCGAATTTGAATCAATTGTTTTTAAATCTACACGACCAAGCATTCCTGCTTCATTCAACTTTTCTTGAATTAATCCTACCGTTAACTTTGTTGCATATACCGGAATGGAAAGCTGACGCATTACATAAACAATTCCGCCAATATGGTCTTCATGACCGTGTGTAATAAATAAACCTTTTACTCGCTCTTGATTTTCTATTAAATATGTAATATCAGGGATTACGATATCAATTCCAAACATCTCATCTCCTGGAAACATTAAGCCTGCATCAACGATAAAAATTTCGGAATCAATTTCGACGCAGTACATATTTTTTCCGATTTCACCTACTCCACCAAGAGCAAATACCTTTACAGAATCAATCTCTTTTCTCTTCATGTTGTTGCCTGGTTTAAAAATCTTGTAAACACTGATTTCACTAAAATTGTAGAGACACCAGGGAAACTCTACAACCACCATATATTCACCGTCCAAGACGAATGTCCTTACCGTTATGCGATATCATGTTCTCTTTCATTTTTTAAACCAGGTTTCACCTCTCTTTCATTTATATAAATCAAATATGTTATGCAATATCATATAAAAATGCTGCTAAATTGTATTTTTTTCCACTTTTGCTAAGCATACCCGTACTAAGCTACTTAGCCATATTATAACTGATATAAGAATTGGAACACAAGTTAAATCGTGAGAAAGAGAGGAAAGCATATAAATTCCAAATGAAATATTCCTTTACTCAGAAGGAAAACAATCATCTCACGGGAATAAAGAGAATAAAAAAGAAAGGGAGCGTTTACATGGATTATTTCATTTTTGAATCATCTCCAAATAAAAAGATACGAGATGGAATTCTTCAATTACACGAAACAATTTTTAACCATTCCAATGACTTAATAAAACAAATGCAAAATAAACCAAAGTTACTCATTAATTTAGCTATGCACAATCAACAAGTGGTCGGTTATAAAATCGGATATGAGCTGAATGACGAAACGTTTTATAGTTGGTTAGGCGGCGTTGCTAATCATTATAGAAATCAAGGGATTGGCTCTCAATTAATGAAAGCTCAACATCAGTTATTAAAAGAAAAGGGGTATTCTATCGTTCAGACGAAAACGAAAAATAAATGGCGTAATATGCTCATTCTCAATATTAAAAGTGGCTTTGATATTATAGGGACATATACCGATGAGAAAGGGAAACCGAAAATTATTCTTCAGAAACTTTTATTATAAGCGTAATTTTTCCTCAAAATAAAAATGACCTAGCTGAAAACTAGGTCATTTTTATTAACGCGGGATTGATTGTATCACTTCTTGTAAAGTTACTCGTTCTTCTTCTGTTAGTGGAAGAAGTGGTAAACGTACAGAGCCTACATCTAAGCCAACCATTTGTAACGCTGTTTTTACTGGTGTTGGGCTCGGTGCCATAAATAATGCATTTGTTACTCTTAGAAGTAATTGATGTAATGTTTGTGCCTTTTTAAAATCTCCTGATTGGAATGCTGAAATCATTTCTTGCATTTCTTTTCCAATCACATGAGAAGCAACAGATACAATACCTTTCGCTCCAACTGCCATAGCTGGTAACGTTAAACCGTCATCACCGCTGTATACAGCAAAATCGTCCGCTGTTTTTTCAATAATTTCTGTCATTGTTAATACATCGCCACCCGCATCTTTAATTGCAACGATGTTTGGAATTTTTGATAAACGAACAACTGTATCAACAGAAATTTGAACAATAGATCGCCCCGGAACATTATATAGCATAACCGGAAGTTCAGTGCTCTCAGCAATCGCTTTAAAATGCTGATACATTCCTTCTTGACTTGGTTTATTATAATACGGCGCCACTAACATCACTGCATCGACACCAACTTCTGTCGCTTTTTTTGTTAGCTCAATAGAAGCATGTGTATTATTGCTACCTGTTCCAGCGATTACGGGTACCCTTTTATCGACAACAGATACGACATGGCGATATAACGCTACTTTTTCTTCTGATGATAATGTAGGTGACTCTCCAGTCGTTCCTCCTACCACGATTGTAGTTGTACCGTTATCTATTAAATAATTTACCAATTTCGTTGTCTTTGCAAAATCGATATTTCCGTTTTTATCAAACGGCGTTACCATCGCGGTTGCAATTGTCCCAAAATCTATCATGGTCTCACTCCTTATTGTTGTTCCAGTTGCTTTTCTTTAGAAAGCTCAAATGCACTATGTAATGCATTTACAGCCTCTACTAAATCTGTCTCTTTCACAAGCACCCAAATCGTCGTATGGCTATCTGCAGATTGTAAAATTTGAATACCTTTTTCTGCTAATGCAGTAACAATTTTAGCAGTAACCCCTGGAATGCCAGCCATTCCAGCTCCAACAATGGATACCTTTGCACAATGTTCCGTTACGATTGGTTCATATCCAAGTGTTCTTAATATTTCAATCGCACGACCTGATACATGATCACTTACTGTATACGCCACACCTGTTGGTGAAATATTAATTAAATCAACACTAATTCCTTCACTCGCCATCTCCTTGAACACTTGTTGCTGTAAGTCATATGCTCCATCTTTCGCAAGCACTTTAATTTGTGTCACATTCGATACGTGGGCAATCCCTGTCACAGGACGTTCCTCTACATCGCGCCCTTTCGTAGCACCATCATATGCTGCAATAAGCGTACCTTCGCTATCAGAGTACGTAGAACGTACGCGAAGCGGCACTTTCGCATGCATCGCAATTTCAACAGCGCGCGGATGAACAACTTTTGCCCCTTGATATGCCATGTTACAAATTTCATTGTATGTTACAGTTTGAAGATGACGTGCATCTTTTACAATACGTGGATCTGCCGTCATTACACCTTCTACATCTGTAAATATATCTATATATTCCGCATGAAGTGCAACACCTAATGCGGAAGCTGATGTATCACTGCCTCCGCGTCCAAGTGTTGTCGTATCTCCAGCTTTCGTTCGGCCTTGAAATCCTGTAACAACAATAACATCTACATTTTGTAACTCTTCATGTATACGATCGCAATTCATTTCAATAATCTTTGCATTCGTAAAGTCATCATTCGTTACAAAACCAGCTTGCGCACCATTTAGCGCTGCTGCTTTTATTCCGTTTTCATTTAGCATATTTGAGAAGACGACAGCTGAGATTACTTCTCCACATGATAATAATAAATCTTGCTCACGTTTTGAAATACTACATTTCTCTTGATTCACAAGATTTAATAATGTATCTGTCGCATATGGCTCGCCTTTTCGTCCCATTGCTGATACAACTGTAACTACTTTATAGCCAGCATCTAATGATTTTTTAATATGGTGAAGCGCATGCTTACGTCCATTTTCATCACGTACAGATGTCCCACCAAATTTTTGAACAATAATTTTCATCTTTGCACCTTCTCTTAGCCGTTTACACTAATTGTAATTTGATTAATCGTTCTGCAATTTGAACAGAGTTCCATGCAGCGCCTTTTAATAAGTTATCAGATACGACCCAAAGATGGAATCCTTTTTCGTTATTTAAATCTTTACGAATGCGTCCAACGAATACTTCGTTTTTACCAACTGCAGTAGATGGCATTGGATATAGCTGCTCTGATGGATCATCTTGTAATACTACCCCTTCTGC
Organism: Bacillus cereus group sp. BfR-BA-01492; assembly: GCF_022662815.1. Classification (NCBI taxonomy): domain Bacteria; kingdom Bacillati; phylum Bacillota; class Bacilli; order Caryophanales; family Bacillaceae; genus Bacillus; species Bacillus cereus group sp. BfR-BA-01492. Next base: position 8,783 of record NZ_JAKUEH010000016.1, on the reverse strand, counting down.
ACTTGCAAGTAGGTTCTTCAAGTCTTCTACTGTTACACCTTCTTGATCTACTTCGATATAAACAGACTCAGAATGACCTGATACAACAGGTAAACGAACACATGTTGCAGCAACTTCTAACTCAGGCATATGCATGATTTTTTTCGTTTCATTAATCATTTTCATTTCTTCAAATGTAAATCCATTATCTTCAAACTTGTCGATTTGTGGGATTGCGTTAAAAGCAATTTGGAAATGTTTTTTATCACCTGATACAGGTAAAACATTCGCTTTTACTTCTTCACCATTTAAAATCGCTTGTGATTGTTCATGAAGTTCTTGAATTGCAGCCGCACCTGCTCCAGATACAGCTTGGTATGTGGAAACGATTACTCGTTTTAATCCAAACTGCTGACGAATCGGCTCAAGAGCAACTACCATCTGAATTGTAGAACAGTTTGGATTTGCAATAATACCATTATGTTCTTTTAAGTCATTTTCATTTACTTCTGGTACAACAAGCGGCACATTTTCTGCCATACGGAATGCACTTGTATTATCAACAACGATCGCACCGCGTTTTGCTGCTTCTGGCGCGAGTTGTTTCGATACGGATCCACCAGCACTAAAGAGCGCAATATCCACTCCCTCGAAACTTTCAGGAGTTGCTTCTTGAACTATGAATTCTTCTCCTTTAAATATAAGCTTCTTACCTGCAGATCGTTTCGATGAAAGTAACGTTAACTTTCCGATTGGAAAATCTCGTTTCTCTAAAGTATTTAACATTTGTTCACCAACTGCGCCGGTTGCTCCAACTACAGCGACATGAAAAGTTCTTTGCTTTTCCATCACTATGCCCCTTTCTAGATACCAATCCTTCTATACTTAGAATTAGAAGGAGCAAAATCTCCTTCTAATCTTAATAACGTTAATTTTATCATATTCTGCAATAAGAATGATGGTTTCCGAAAAAATTGTCTGTTTTTTTTCGTTTTTTAATTCATATATCTGAATTTTTCTACAACAACCGGCTGCAATTGTTTCCCTTCTAACGCTTCTAGTACTGTATTTTCAAGCAATTCCATCCGAGCTACCATTGAGTTTGGTTTTTTCTCCGGTGCATCTTGCCCAAATGGTACGAAGTATATGTTTTTTGTTGCCATTAGGCGCATGAGGTTGACACCAACAGGGTGATGACAATATAAATATTTCTTTTTCTTCTATTATATGTCCATTTCGCAGACTGTAAATATATTTTCATTTCCATACATGTCTATCATACTCTTCAATAATACAATAACTCATCCAAAAGGATTATAAGTAACTTAATGGACAAGTTTTTTGAATGTGGGTTTATGCGAGCTTAAGAAAGTATACATTAGATTTTTTACAATAATTATGTAACTCAACCATTTATTCCTGTTATAATTATATTTTGATTTGCATATATAAGGAGGTTTTTATTTGTTTACTGCATTAATGTTTTTGTTTTTATTAGTGTCAATACTATCGGTGATTGCACTAATTATAGGTCTAATCAAACCAGGAAAGGTAGTTCGTGTTGGCAACACAAAAACAAGAGGTCGAGTTATATTAATTTTCTTGCCGGTATTATTCATTTCGTTTATTTTAGCAAGCGTGTTTGCTAGCAAGTCGATAACTCCAGAAGAACGAGTTGCAATTGATAAAAAAAGAGCTGAAGAAAAAGTATTAAAAGAAAACCAAGAAAAAGAAAAAGAGAAAAAAGCACAGGAAAAAGAAGAACAAGAAAAAGCTAAACAAGCTAACGAAGAGAAAAAGGCTGCCGAAGAAAAACGCAAACAGGAAGAAGCGCAACAGAAAGCTGAAAAAGAAGCTAAAGAAAAAGCCGAAGCTGAAGAAAAAGAGAAACAACAAAAAGAAAAGAAAGAATCTACACCAGATAAGGAAAAACAATTACCGGCTACACAATCAAATAAAATTTCTGTTAAAGCTGGTCTAGGTGATACAGAAGAAAACTTTGTAAAAGAATACGGTTCAAATAAAGGGTCCGCTTCAATCGCTAGATTTGCAAACGATTCTATTATAGCAATGTTTTTAGAAGGCAGAGCAAATAATATCACCCTTCAATTTTCCCAATCAGGAAAACAAAGTCGTTCATTATCCGATGTCATGACAGAAGTAAAAAATATACTTCCAGTCGATGCTATAGAAAAAGATCGTTATACAGATGCTCAAGATCCGGAAAGAGAAATCATTACATTCACTAGTGAAATATTGAAAAATAGCGTTCCTGAAACAGCATTCTTAGGTGATGAGTCTGGGACATGTATGGCTATAATTCGAAAAGGATTAAATGAAGAATATATTTCTGCGGTTATCGCTTTAGGTAATAGTAATCCATAAAATGAAGACTATACATGAAGGTGTTGAATTGACATTATCAAAAGTAGACACCTTATATGAGTTGGTTCAAGTAACAAAGAGCCCTAACTAGAGAAACAACTAATATCACCAGGAGGATACATTAAAATGAAAGCAGCAAAATTAGTATTTTTAGCATTTTCACTTATGTTATTGGGGGTAGGTTGTGATATGTCTAAAGACCACCCTAAAGATAGTAAAACGAAAGAAACTATAATTAAAGAGGATTCAACGACAGAAACTCCAGTTAAGGAGAACCAAATGCAAGTAGCAGTAGATTATAAAAGTTCTGTACTTGACTTAAACAAAGAACTAGAAAACTCTATGAATGAACTGTCTACGATAGTTACTAAAGATAGCACTTTAAGTGTTTCAAAAGACAGTTATAAAAACGCACTATTATACTTAAGAAACGTAACAAAGAAGTATGATAACTTGAAACCAAGCCATGATCCAGCCTATAAACAAGAAGAAACTCATAAACTTATTTTAGACTCAATGAAGACTATGCAAAATGCAATTAGTATTCAATATACTAGCATAGACAACATAGCAAGCGAAGAGTTTATGAGAGGATTAAACCTAACGAACGAGGCTTCAAACAAGTTTATAGAAGCAATGAAAACATTGAAATAAGAAGGCTTTAGTTATCAAGGGGGATTCATAATGAAAGCAAAAAAACTAGCATACGTAGTTTTACCAATCATGTTACTAGGGGTAGGTTGTGGGATATCAAAAGACCATCCGAAAGAGTCAGCTTCACAAGAAACTGTTTCGGAGACTTCTACGGAGTCATCAAAACATAAGACTTTAAATGATAAGTCCCTTACATATACGAATTCCTTATTTGACCTAAGTGATGAATTAAACAAAGCTATGGATGCTGTATATGATGCAGTTGGTGATGATAATTACAAAATTGCACTTAACGATTTAAAGAAAGTAACTCTTAAATTCGAAGACTTAGAGCCTAGTGCTGATTACAAAGACATTCATGAGAAAGTACTTCAATCAATGAAAACGAGAAGAGAAGGTATAGAGTTAATATTATCAAACATAGATGATAAAACAAAAAGTGATTTCTTGAGAGGGTTAAATCTTCTAGGGGAAGCAAGTGATTCTTATATAGATGTAATCCGTGAAATAGCACATAAAAACAAAGGGTAAAGTATTAAATTTTATTGAAGCTGAATTTGAAGTTAAAGAAAAGAAATAATACATACTTAATATATAATTTCTTTTAGGGGGCATCTTCATGAAAGTTGTACGCTCTATATTTAAAAGCTTTCGTTTAATAGGTTTAATTGTAAAGCCAGTACTTAAAGCATTATCTAAAAGTAAATTTTAAATCTCATAAAAATTAAGATCCCCTTCTGCATATGAGTGCATCAGGGGATCTTTTTCAAATTATTCTATTCGTTCTACAGACAGTACTCATAGATAAATAAGAAACGGTGTATATTTACCCTAACATTTATAAAGATGAAAATCAATATATAATTATCTACATATAGAACCAGATAATAATTTTGTTCATAAAACTATTCTTTTGTAAGAAAATATTTAACATATATAGGCTTCATTTACAATTAAGCAGATTCTATTTCACGCGAATATTATTATATTAATCTAAAGTTTCTGTATTTACATTTTTTTCTTTTTGTCTCATAATTTTAATTGAGGAAGGGAGGAAAAAATGGTTCAAATCAAAGTAACACCTGAAATGCTAGAAGAAGTCGCAAATCGTGCAAGTAATACCAGAATCGCATTAGAATCTATACATAATAATTTATGTAATGAAATTGATCATTTGTGTTTTCAATGGATCGGTGCCTCTAATCAACAATTCGTTCAAATGTTCAATGATGCGAGACCAAGAGCTTTTACATCTATCAATTCAATTATACAAGTGGAAGAAGATTTAAAACGAATTGCTGAAAAATTCCGTAATGCGGATGATCAAGATGTTACATTGGAAGAAGGCGCAATGTGTGGTAAACCTTCTTCTGAAGAAAAAGGATTTGATAGCGGCAAACTAGCTCGAGATATTGCTGGTGAATTAACTGGTGAGTATGATATTAAAAGAGTTTGGGATGGAGTTGACCCTTCTACTGGAGAAAAACTGTCAACCTGGGATAGAATTTTTGCAGGCGGAATGGCCGTAGCTGGTATTACACCATTCGGAAAACTCGCTAAAGTTGGAAAAGGTGTAAAAATGACTGCAGATGCAGCTCAAGCTACTAAAGCCGCTAAAACTGCTAGAGCTACTGAAAATTATAAAGCTCATCTTGAGAGACAGGACAAATTATTAACTAGTAATGGCGCATATCGTAAAGCTAGACGTAACGCTGGAATCCCAAACTCTACTCCACGCCAAAAACCTACTCAAATCTTTGATGGAACTAGTGAACATAGGTGGGTAGAAGAATATTCTAATATTAAGAATGAAAAAGTATATATAATTGAGCATAGAGAAGATAAAATGGGAAGGGGTTCCCATTTCCATACTGCAGATGATGAAAAAGGAAGCCCACTGGAAAAAGGAAGATATAACCAACACCCTGGACATTATCCGGAAGATTTTGAAGGATACAAGAAAAAAGGAAAAAAATAAGAAACTAAAGGTGTGAAAGATTTTGAGTAATATGAATAAAAGCCGAATCGAAATTCTAAAAATGAAAGCAAAAAGAAACGCTAGTAGAAAAGAACTAATAGACGAACTTTCTAATATTGTTACGATTTCTATGGACTCATTTATGGATGCAGAATCTAATGATTTATTTTGTAAAGAATTATTTAATACGCTAGAACAAAATTCAAACATAAAAAATTTTGGTAGCACTGATTATGAAGAAAACGGAAGACTATCAATAGCGCTGTTAAAAGAAACAGCTAAAAATATTAAATTTCCAGTTAATCAAGGGAGACTCTTTTTCTCTAAGGGTGGTAAAATTGAAGCAGTTAAGCTAAACATTGCTGAAGTATTTGATAATCTAGAAGAGTTATCAACCATATCAAGATTTCTAACTGGGTATGCGGATTTTGTATTAGTTGGTGATGATTTAGAATTCGGCGTATGTATCGAAAGAACGGAATATCATTATGAATTCAGTATGTGGGGAATAACGAAAATCTAAATTATGAAAATAATCCACCTTCAGATGATGTAAATCCAATCCTATTGGATGAAAACAATTGGCTTGTATCTAAAAATAATCAATTAGAAGGAATTAGGGTACCTGCTGCTACTTTGATTCAAATGATATAGAATGGCGTTGAAGATAGATAAAAAGGTTCTCTTAACTGAGAGCCTTTTTTCACTTTACCTCACATACACATAGGCTTTATTTGCTGTTACATAGTTAGAGTACCCTATAAAAAATAATACAGGAGTAATAAGCAATGAATGTAAAAATAGTAGATATATCAGAAAAGTTAATAGATGGATATAAAGTATTAGTTCAAGTTGATAGCAGTCAATTTATCGCTGAGTGGGACGGCGATAAGCCAGAAGAAAATGAAAACTATAATGTAGAAATAGATATCGATGATGAATTTATATGGAATACAAATATAGCCTTTTCAGATGAAAATGCAAATGCAATAATTCGGAATGATAAAGGCTTTAAAGTCATCGCTAAGCTAGATTATAACAGTGAGGATAACTTAGCAACACTAAATGTCTATGATAGTATAGTACTAATTGATATAGAAGGAATCGAGCAAGATATAGCAAATGAATGGGTAGAAATGCAGTGCACTTCAATTAAGTTATTTAATACCAATTTATAATAGAAACCAAATACAATAACTATGGCATAGTCGTTATAATGTAGTAAGATATAGCAAAAGTAAACTTGTATAAAAAAGCCGTCCAATTTTAAGGGCGACTTTTTTATACATCAAACTATTCTTTTGTTTTATTTTTTAATGTACTCGTACCACCAGTTTCTTTCATCCATCCAAGCTGTAATCTTATCAAGCTCGCCATTAGGTAGTACTTCAGTTTGTAAGTACGCTAAACCAGTTAATGGATTAGAGACGACCTTCCCTTTTATTCCACGCTCATTCATAGCATTTACGACTTCCTGAACCAATGAAATACCAAAACCACCAGATTTAACATATTGATAGCCGCCATTGGCAATAGCTTGTTCTGGTTGTTTTTCTCCTGTAAACCAAGATAATGATTTACTGCCAATCAATTGGTTCAAATCACACTTACCGATACCAGGTACATTACCTGTCTCTGTGTATTGCCAAATATCGCATGGATAAGCTGGCTTGTTACCGCCATAACGAGGAATCCAAACAAAGTCAGATTTTACATTTGCCATACCAAACGGAGCATACATATGATGACCAACGTATAAACCAACTTTCTGAGCACCTAATCGACGTAGTTCATCAATAAATGCTTGTGTGCCCGCTCTCATATCATTCATTGTTTTCACTTCAACATCCGCAACCCATACTGTCGCGCTCTTATCTCCACGGTTCCAGAAGTCACGCGCTTCTATTCTTGCATCATTTTCAGAAACGAAACGACAGAATGCATAGTTACCAAAAGGAATACCATGTTGCTTCATGGCTTGTACATATCCTTTATACAATGGATCTACATAATTTGAACCATCTTGTACACGAGCGATGATGAAATCAATGTATTGCTTTGCTATAGGCCAGTTAATGTCACCATTCCATTTTGAAATATCAATAATTTGTCCCATTACTTAACATCTCCTCTTCTATCTTCTTGTTTTTGTTTACCGCCTAAAATCTCAACTGCATTTGTTAAAGCTTGCGGAAGCGGAATACCCATTCGTCCAGCATTTTCTAAAAGTGAAAGTAACTCATTACCCATGAAGAAGAAAATTGTTGCTTCACGAATAGCACTGTTACTTCCTAACGTTGCATCTAATTGAGCTGCCGCTCCAACTAAAAGAAAAAGCACCACCTTTTTGGCGATGCCTTTGAAACCAACTTTACTTTTTAATTCTCCGTTATACCCTGCTGCAATCATGCCAGTTAAATAATCAATAACTGCCATCGTTACTAAGATTTTCAATGTTGCATCCCATCCTCCCAAGAAATACCCACAAAAGCCACCAAATGTAGCAATAAATCCTTTCATTAATACATCAATACGATCCACTTTCTTTCCATCTCCTTATTTATAATAAAAAAGAGAGACGCTTGTCCCTCTCTCAATAAGTACTTTTATTTTAAGATATTAAATCATCCCTTTTAATATTAAACCCAAGACTGACATAGTAATTGCACTAATAATAATTCGTAAAATCCAAGTTGTATTAATGCTAATCTTTTCTAATTGCTTATTAATTGTAGCAATGTCTTTCTCATTAATTGTTGTGCGAGTTTCTAAATTACGAATATCTCGCATAATTTCTTTTTGTTCTGCTTTTAAACTGTCGATTTTTACATATACATCTTCCACTGTATTCACATCCTTTTAAAATCTTAATAAAGCAATCTCTACATGATATGAGACAACCTTATTTATGGTGAATGCATCACAGAAATTTCAAAACAAAAGCCGTATTTTGTACAAAATAAAAAACAGCTTATAGCTGCTCCTTCTCTATTTGTATTGTATTTCCGTTCGCTGGTGGTTCTTGTGATGGATAAGAACCGGTAAGTGATGTATAACACTCTAGACAAATATTCTTTTTCGCAAATCCCATATCTAGTTCATATAGTCGTGCTCCACGTTTACAAACTTCACACAACGTAGCGATTCGAAATTTTAATGTCCCATCCATCTCTCTCCATACTTCAACCTTGCTAGTACCTTTTGGAATTCCTGCGTTATTTAACATATCCATAGGTATTTGAACGAAAACTCCTGCTTCTGTACGTTCTGCGTCTACCAATCTTCCCATAAAAGGAAACGCATCACCTTCCTGTAAAGGCATCATAGGAATATTAGATTGATTCATTTCTCTATCTCCTTTCTATCCAAGCGCATTAAAGTGCCAACCATTTGAGTTATTGACATAGAACCCAGTTCCACGGCTTCCATCGGTAAAACGGATATGCCCCCATTGTTGAAAGGGGTTTCCTCCCATATTAACTCCTTGCGTTGCTCTGATGTTATTGTGAAACTTCGTCTCTAAAGTTCCGCCTATGTCAAACGTTTTTCTATCTTGTGCAACATTGATTGTACCTTGACTATCGCCAAATTCTAATCCATCGATTGGCATAATACCGCCATATACACTACCACTTTGCGCTTGCCAGTTGTACATGAAAGGGTATATCCCTGTCACTGGATTTGAGTCAATATTTTGGACACAAAAAAGTTAAATCTAAGCTACCTTTTTAGCTAGATCTTCTATTGCTTGAGGAGTTTTATAACCAATGCTACTATGAATTCGTTT
>NZ_JAKUEH010000015.1:0-87000 GCF_022662815.1 Bacillus cereus group sp. BfR-BA-01492 | reverse complement strand
CACCTAAAGAATGACCTGTAACATATACTTCTACATTTTTGTCCTTATAGTATTCGTTGACTTTTTCCATTACTTTTTCAGCTTGTTCAAATTGATTATGATATTCCCATTTTTCATTTTCTTCATTCCAGTATTTTTCTGGATGAGAACCTTCTGTACCTGCTACTGGAGGTGGTGCTGGGTCATGTACCCCTTTACTACGCGTAACAAAATAATCAAGATCTGTTTCTAAATCCTTCATTCCTTCTCCCGGTTTTATGAGGAGTCCTAAAGAATTTTTTTCTAAAATTTTATCTCCCTCAGTTCCCCGAAAAGCTACCGTTACTTGTGTTTTTCCATCTACCTCTCTTTCAAACACTACAGCGTCCATTCCTGTTTCTTTATCATGGAATGTTTTGGATACATCCCACTTTTGAAGCGTCTTCCCATTAGGGGCTGAAACAGCAAGACCTTCTTCTAAGTTTTTATCAGGGCGATAAGCAGCCCTTGATAACTGATAAAAACTTATATCTAAAACTTCATCATTTTTACTCAAAATATTTCCCCTCCCGGAAAATTTAATATATCCTAAATATAGGATACCATTAATGGGAGGAATTGGATTGAAAAAATTTTTTTCTAATTTGAGTATTATTTTCTTATTAATCATTTTAGGAGGTTGTAATATGGATGAAAAGAAAGAAGAACAAATAGTGGAGAAAGCTACTAAAACAACCATTAAATATTTTAAAGAAAAAGAAAATTTAGATGTAGTAATTACTGAACACCAGTTTGCTCCCGAAGATTTTCAAACTGTTTTTATAACAGGACATGTCAAAAACGATGAAAGTAAATCTTTTACAGTAGATGTAGAATATAGTGATGACGAATATAGAGTAACTTCTAAGTCATATTCTAAAAATCTAGAATTAAAAAACTAAGTCAAAAGACACTCATAAGAGTGTCTTTTCTTTATGGGGTAGCGTCAGGAAAATGCGAATTTACAACGTTAAGGAAATTTCAATATTAAAAAGCCTAATTTCTCAATTTAATGCGAAGAAATTAAGCTTTTTTCATTACTCAATTAAAGCGCCCTTTAATGGAATAACTAAAATAGGATCTCTATCCTAAAATCACTTCTTTTTCAACTATAGCACCCGTTTTAAGAAAAGCCGCCGAAATGGCAGCCAGATTTTCCACAAAAGCTACCCGTTACTTTAAGTACAACATTTCACAATCTTATACATTGATGTTAATCACATTTCTTTCAGAAAGGGGAATTATAGGTTAATTTGCACCCCTGTTAGATAATGGGGGCTATTCATGTAGTCGTAGCTTGGCCACTCCTGCAAAGACGTTTCGTTTATGTAAACGGCTATTCAACAAACTGGAATTTGACGAACACGGATTATGCTTATACTATTCGCCTGTTCTTTTTGTTGTATATCACAACGGTTACAATTGAAACAAGAACAATCACAGCATTTGCGGCAATGGTTCCCGCCCAAGTCATAGTCATGGTGCCGAAGATGGGGGATGCCGCATTGAACATGGTGTGGAATAATACGCACATAAACACACGGCCTTTCCCTGATATTTTGTAGATTGCCCCGTTGAAAAACCGAAACGCAATGAGTTGAACTGCAAACATCCAAAAGTTAATGAGTCCCTCTCCGTGATTCGTCCCCGGAATGAAGAAGAGAGGGATATGCCATAAAATCCAAATGATTCCAACAAAAACAGAAGACAAAACAAAACCGTATTTTTTGTCAAGCTCAGGCTGCAATATGTACATCCAGCCAGCTTCCTCCAAGCCACCGATAAAAAGATTACCAAGCAGAGAAAGGAAGAACGTATAAAATGGAAGCACCATTTCCGTGCGGCCTGAAACTGCAATATGTATCAAAAAATACAGTGCAAGTCCTGCAACAACGAACAAATAGAGAGATATGCTATTTTTGACATAAAAAACAGTTCTCAACCATTCCTTGAAACCTGCTATTTTGTTATTTTTCTTTAGAACGATATATGAAGCAATAGCGGGCGACAAAATATAGATTGCAAAAGGGATATTCATCCCGAATTGCTGTAACGAGTGAACCCAATTGTGAACCGAATATCCGAATTGCCCAAGAGCAATCAAAGCACCTGACACAAGATAGGCTATGCAAAATGTCAGCATCGTAAATTGTACTGTGATTTTTTTGTCTGTCACAATTTCTTCACCTCACATTTTAAAGTATACATTAAATTTTAACGGATTGACGCTTTGACTTTTATCACCTAATGTTTGCTTTCTGCTATCAAAGTTGCGCTCCGCACAAAATATAAATAATCTCCATTACAAATTCTAATTTATCGACTTGTTTCTAAGCCCAATTATCGCACTATTTCGTGGTACAGTTATTTTTTCGGTACTTCATTACTTCCCAACTTATTAAACTAAACGACTGTTCGTTAAGTACATCTCTTCTCAATCTTCACGAAACAAATAAAAATGTTATTCCACAATCTGGCCCTTTAACGGAATAAGGAATGATTATTGTTTCCCTTCTGATAGCTTTCTATATAATGAAGCCCTAGACACATTTGTAATTTCACAAATTTGATTTACAGTCATACCTCCTTCTTTATATAGCTTTACTGCATAATTAATTCCTGCGTGATTTTTATGATATTTCTTTAACCGGCCTTTAAACTTGCCTTCTTTCTTAGCCAGCTCAATCCCTTCACGTTGACGCATACGGATAAGATCGCGCTCTAATTGATTAACACCAGCCATTACCGTAATTAAGAATTGACTGTATGGATTATCTTCTGATAAATCTAGCCATGAATCCTTGAGTGATTTTAAGCTTGCCTTTTTACTTCGTATTAAATCAATCAATTCAAATAAATCCTGCGTACTTCGAGTGATCCGAGTTAAGTCTGTAACATAAATAATGTCACCTTCACCTAAATCTTCTAACATTTTTTGAAGTTGCTCACGATTCTTCGTTGCTCCAGAAACTTTTTCCTCAAAAATAATATTCATTCCTATTTCGTTGAGTTGCTGAAATTGCCTTGAAGGATTCTGGCTAGTCGAACTGACACGTATATAACCGATTTTCCGCAAAATATCACCTCGTTTTCGAGACAAGTCTTATGAGACGCTCTTAACTATGATTCTATCAGTCTGCATGTCATTTTTAGAGATAATTTGCACCAATTCCAAATTATATTTTGCATTATAACGTTATTACTTACTGTATAGAATTACTGATATTTTCAACAAAAACTATCTCTTAAAATAATTGAAGTTAATACTAAAGAGAATGATTGATAAATAAATTGTTTTCTAGAATTTAAAATAGGTATAATATAAATATCTCGATTTTTAAAGGTTTATGAGAAATAACGGGAAAGGAGGAAAAAAATGAGCAAAACATATAGTTATTTTTTAAACGAAAAATATCGTGTCCAGAAAAGGACGAGTTTTAGAACAGATTCATTATTTTAAAATGTTTAAAATAGAAAAAAGCAACCTTCTTAATAATAAAGGTTGCTTTTTTCTATTTTGATTATATGCATTTTTAATTCTAAATATTTCCTATTACTTAAACTATAAAATCTACTCTAATTTGAATTACACTATTCCTTTAAAATTTTATTTTCTCTATTCTAACTTGAATTTTTATTTTCATAAATTCAAGTTTTTCAGTAAGCATCTTTTCAAAAGCCTTATAAAAAGCATTATTTGATACAGCAATGAAAAATAAGATAAGATACGTTACTTTTGTATTTTCATTTACTATAATTCCCTTAAATCCCCATTCCTTTAAAACTTTTTCACTGGCCATGACTAATGAAAAAGCTCCTGAAAAATAGGTAACTAAAAAATGCACTCGATAAAACTTCGTCAAGAATATTTCCGAATCGTATCTCCAAATATAAATAAAGTGTAAAATTATAGATGATAGAATAGATAAAATACTAGCCATTATTAACATACAGAGAAAGATTTCTATTGAATCTGGAGCGAAAAACATCGTGAAAAGTGGCTCTGCAAAGTAAACCATTTGAATCCCAAATGCTACAGTACAAAAATATAAAATGAAAAAATAACAAAATACCATGTTAATTATATAACCTCCTAAAAATAATAAATTAAAATATGTAAAACTATATATATCGATATATATTATCATTAAAATTCTATATGTAAATTCCAAACAATAAAAAAACCATAAGTTTGCCCAAAAAGACAAAATTATGGTTAAAACACCTAGCTACTAATTTTACTGCGATTCTGTATTTATATTTTTTAGTATATTATGTATGAACTCATTAGGTGTATTTTGTATATCCTTGTAAAAACGAGAAAATACGTGTAAACGTTCCGGAACTATGTACATAACAATTTCAAATGTTGCGCGATTTAAATAAGTTTCAATCATATTTATTTCAAACTCATTATTTTTAACGTGTTTAATTGGTTTTAAATATAGAGGAGTAATGTCTATATTTTTATTATAAAGAGCGTTTTCGACCGCTTGATAGCCATGAGCATCTAATGATAGTAAAGTATACAATAATTTCATTTCATTCTTTTCTTCTACTCTTTGAACTAATTCTTTTATAGATCGAGGTCCATAAAACAACGAATACCATTTAGGTTCATATTCTAATTGTAGCTTTAATTTTGTTCTTTTCCATTCATTTTGAATTCTTTTGTATTTTTCTGCGTTTAATAATACTTGAATTTCAAATAGATCTTCTCTTAATTCATGTTCAGGTACATTCATAAAATTATTCTTTTTCGCATTTAATAGCAAGTTTTCATGATATTTCAGAAAACCTATATAATAACTTGTTGCTCTGTCTTGAATTTTATTTTTATCTTGAAGAATATATTTTAATGATAAATACGTTTCAACAAAAGGTCTTACTAGTAATTTAGATGAATCATAAAATTTTTGATTCGCTAAAACGGAATAGCCGTTACACTGCTCAATTAACTGTCTATAAAGAGATAAAACAACTTTTTGTTCAACTTCAAAATCACTTCTCACATGCAATGTGGCAAGAATATCTTCTCCAAATTTTATACTTTTATTTAAAATTTCCCCTTGCGATTCTGCCATGATACACCGCCTCTATTATTTTAACGAATAAAATTTCCTTTCGTTATTGTCAGCACATTTATGATTCGATTCAATATTTTATAACTTCATTTATATTTTATTGAAAAGTACAAAATAGTACAAACATATTTTCCCTAGATATATTACTTGACTTTAGGAAAAATAAAACTTAAACAAGTGCAAATTACCTCTAAAAATGACAATTTTACATGTTAATCTCATTTTTTTAAAGAAGGAGCAATCATATAAACGATAGCAGGATGATGAGAGAAGGAAGTATATGAAAAGGAAGACGAAAGTTGATGAAAGATAAAGTAACGTTATCTTAATCATTTCATCAACAGCGTCTCCGCACAAATGAAACGTTTAGAGTGAGGATAAACGACAAAATCTATTATATTTCAAAAGAAATTAAAATTTTTTATACTTTTTTATCGTTTTTTTGTTATAATAGCATACGGGTTAGGGGAAGAGTTTGCATCTTCCCGTGTGTTTTTTATCTGCATCTAGCTTTTTGCTGGATGCTTTTTTTATAAGTGGATAAAGCGACTGTAGTATGAAAAAAAACCTGCCAGGCTCACCTGGCAGGTTTTTTTCATTATTTTTTCTCTTTTTCCGCTTTTGGAGTTTCGAAGATATCTTTTAAGTCTTTATCTTCAATCTTCACATCCGCTTTTTTCACTTCTTTATTTTGGAATTCGTTTAAGAATTGTGGATCTTGTAATTTCTGCTGAGCGATTTCTTTCTTGAGTGCTGCTTTTTCTTCTTTGAATGGTTTTGCATCTTTAATGTCTGTTACTTTAATAATGTGGTAACCGAAGCTAGATTTTACAGGCTCGCTTACTTCATCTTTTTTCAGTTTGAAAGCAGCATCTTCAAATTCTTTTACAAGAGTACCTGGTTTTAATTCACCTAGGTCGCCGCCTTTCTCTTTTGATCCTGGATCTTCAGAGTATTGTTTCGCTAAATCTTCAAAAGATTTACCTTGTCCAAGCTCTTCTTTCACTTTTTTCGCAGTTTCTTCATCTTTTACAAGAATATGTTTTGCGAATACACGTTTATCACGGTATTTCTTCTTTGCTTCCTCATCAGTGATAGATTTTTCAACCGCTTTTTCTTGAGCTAATTGAGCACGTACGCTTGTTTTTAATGTTTCTTCTTTAATACCTTGTTGTTTTAACAATGTATCAAATTGATCGCCGTATTGCTTTTTAAATTCGTCGTATTTTTTATCAACGTCTTTGTCATCAACTTTGTAGTTTTTAATAAATACCTTTTCAACAATCATGTTGCGTAAAACTTGTTTCCCACCTTGTTGCTTTAGTGATGCGTAAAGTTCATCTTTCGTTACGTCACCAGCTTTAGAGGTTGCGATTTTATCAGATGATCCACATGCTGATAAGGCAATTACACTTGTTGCTGCTAAGGCAAGCATAGCTTTCTTCATTCAATAAACACTCCTACTGTTATGTATTTTTCATTTATCCTGCACAAATGAACAACATGATGTTTGTTCAAAAGAGCCAAGGTTAAGCTTCACTGATTTACCGCCTTCTTTACGATGTAAAAAAGCATACTGAACAGCGCTTACTGGGGCTGAGGATAAAGATTGGCCGCAGATAATTTTTTGATAATAGTATAGGCAATATGTACAAAATTTAATATATCATATTTCGAGGTCTTTTCCTATTGATAAAGAAAAATTGCCTATTTGTTTAAGGGAATTGTCAGATTCGCAACGGGTACCACTTTTGGGCACATGTGCATATAAAGAAAGGAGGAGGCGGATGAAGAATGAATTCCATGCTTATTTTATTGCTTGTACTGTTTATTTTATTAGTTATAGTAGGTATAATTTGTTTATAGAGGAAAAAAGTGAGGAAGGGGCTTTCCTTCCTCACTTTCAATGAAATATAATTTCTATATAACTAGAAATTAATAGAATCGTAATACATACATTCATAATCCGAAACACACCTGGTTGGCGGCTCTCGGATATTTGTTTTTGAACACAAAGTGTATGTGTCATGAAATTCGTATAGAATAGAACAATAAGTGCAAATGTGACAAAAACGATTTCTATAAGAGTCACGAGGAGATACCTCCTTTTGGCCAAAATACATATACTTTTATATATTGTATCATACGATATTTTGTTCGTGTTATAAAATTCAGAAATAGAAGACTTTGGTTGGAAAGTGAGGGAGAAAATGGACGTTGTAAAAAGACTAGAACAAGCTGAATATTATGTAGAACTTCTCTTTCGAATGATTGATGAAGATAAGTGTCCATTTTATTCTTTAATTATAAAGAAAAAAGCACGTAAAAAGGATGTTGAACGTATACTTAATCTTTGTGAAGGATTGAACAATCAATATGTAGAAGAGAAAAAAGAAGGTTTACTTTTGTTTGATGCCCTCTTAGATCAATTCGAAAAAGCGCTTCCACATCAGCTCGAAGTAACCGAAACTGCAGAAGCGCTTTTAAAGCAAGGATTATTTCAGCCGCTTATGGAAGAATTTTTACGCATCATAGCGAAAAGATAATCCGGCTTATTTTTTAATTAATTTTTGTTCCTGCTCTGTAAAGTTTTCTTCAATATTTTCTAATGATTTCTCAAAAATATCAATAAAGTCTTGTCCGTAAATATTTCTTAAAATCGCAATTAATTCGATATTTTCCGGGAATTTCCCGTAAAAATTGCGAAGGGCAAGTGCGCCGTTAAAGACAGAATTATTTTCAGGGTTATACTCCTCCATTAACTTCAGTAGTAATTCTTCCCCTTTTTCTGTAATTTCAATATACGTATTTCGTTTATCATCTTCTTTTTTAGAAAATACGAGATAGCCGCGTTCTTCGAGCTTTTTAGAAAAGTTAAATGCGGTTGATACGTGCATAACCCCAAACTTAGCAATCTCTGAAATAGAAGCTCCTTTTAAATGATAAGCGATAGATAAAATATGATGCTCATTGATGTTTAAATCATAAGGTTTAATCCACTGTTGCCAATCTTTTTCTACAGATTTCCATAACGCCTTCGATAACTGAGCAATGCGCTGACTAAAGATCATTGCCTCTTTTATCGAATAGTCTTTTTCTCCACTTTTCATTTACTCACCCACTTTAACATTCTTCATTAGTATCTATTATGCCAGTAAAATAAAAATTAATAAAGTACTTTTGTGAGAATTATTAAAATTTTTCGGAAAAGTATGTGTATGTGCAAATCATGCATAAATGTAGAAGGGGTTTCAAGAGGAGAATTGCGGTATCATCTTACGTGGTACAGGCTAACAGATATTGTAAATGCATAAAAACACGACATATCTATTTGATATGTCGCGTGAGATTCAAACGATATACAAAATATTTGTTATATGCAAAAAACTACACATGTCATATGTTTTACGCTTTTTCTGGAACGGCTTGTTGTAATTTTTCAATCGATCTTTGAATATCTAAAATTTCTTGCTCGATATGACGTTTGTTATGTGAAATATCTTGTTTCCAAGAAGAAAGCGTATCTTGCATATCCTCTTTTAATTCTTGAAAGACTTCTTTTCCTTCTGAAGCTGTTTCAACAATTTGGCGTTTTAATAGCTTTGTATCAGCAGTAATATCAGCTAGCGTCTTTTTAATATCGCCGCCTTTTTCTTTTAGTTTGCTGCGCATATCTTTACCAGAAGAAGGAGTGGAAAAGAGAACAGCTAGTCCAGCGACAGCTCCGCCACAAATAACACCTGTTAGAAAGGATTTAGCTTTTGACATAAAAGGAGACCTCCTTATTTTTTGTTCTTATTCATGATGTACAAAAGTATGCATATGCTTAAGACAAGGGGGGAGAAAAGTGAAAATCATGACGACTCTTTGTTTTATCATAAGTCTTTTCTTTCTTGTGCGTGCTATGCATTTACTTTTATTTGTAAAGCAAAAAAGATCATATCCTCCAGCATTTTGGGTGAAAAAACAAGCCATGCAATATATGTCGTTTGGAGGAATTGGCTTGCTATGTACTTTTATGTTTTATGTCTTTTTCTAGCCTTAATTATTTTACACGATTTGCAATGGTACTTGCGATATTTTGTAATGTTTCCATTGTATATTCATTTTGATGTGATTTCCAAACAGCACTGAAACCATCGTTGTCACCGTAGCGTGGAATTAAATGAAGGTGGAAGTGGAATACAGTTTGTCCAGCTTTTTCACCATTATTATTTAATAAATTGAAGCCAACTGGATTAAATTCTTCCTTAATCGCATTTGCAATTTTAGGTACAGCAGCAAAAATGTGCGATGCGATTTCTGGTGTTAACGCAAAGATATCCTGCTTGTGTACTTTCGGAATAACAAGTGTATGTCCTTTTGTTACTTGGCTAATATCTAAAAATGCAAGTACATGCTCATCTTCATATACTTTTGAGCACGGAATTTGTCCTTCAATGATTTTACAAAAAATACAATTATCCGCTGTATGATTCATTGTTTTCATCCTTTCAAGTAGTCTTAGCCGTATTTTACCATAATTACATAAGAGAACAAACACGAAAAACAGGAAGCTGACTCAGCTTCCTGTTTTCTGAAGAGGGATTGAAAAAGCATTGTTTATAATTTACCTTTCGCAGACACCTCATTTATTTAAGAAATGCACGGTAATTCGGCTAAAGTTTCTGCCGTAGACACCCCATTTACGAAGAAATGAAATTGCAATCTTAGCTTAAATGAAATTGTTTATTTTATAAAACAGTACCGACTCTCCTCGAGACACCCCGTTTCTAAAATAAAACGTACAATCTGGATCGTGTAAATTTTCGCTGTCCATGATGGACACCCCATTTCATGATGATTTTTATCGTCATCAATTGGTGGTTGCTTTTTCAATGTGTTCCTTCTTCACTCATTATCATGTCCCGTTTTACAGAAGATATGTAAAGAAAAGAAAATTTTTTTGCAGAAATCGAGACTATGTAGGATGTTGTGATTTTTGGTAAGATGAATATAGGACAATTCTTAGGAAAGAGAATAACTATAACGAAGAAAGTGGTGTCGTATGAGCGAGTTACTACGTGTAGAAAATGTTACAGGAGGGTACACGAAACGACCTGTTTTAAAAGATGTTTCGTTCTCTGTTCAGAAAGGTGAATTAGTTGGTTTAATTGGTTTAAATGGGGCAGGGAAAAGTACGACGATTAAACATATTATTGGTTTAATGGAACCGAAAAAAGGCGCGGTTACCATTCATGGAAAAACAATTCAGGAAGATATGACGGCATATCGCTCTAGTTTTTCGTTTATTCCAGAAACACCTGTATTATATGATGAGTTAACGTTAGAGGAGCATTTAAAGTTAACGGCGATGGCGTATGGTGTAGAGGAAAAACAATATGAAGAGCGCATTAGAAAACTTTTAAAAGAATTTCGCATGAATAACCGTTTAAAATGGTTCCCATCTCACTTTTCAAAAGGGATGAAACAAAAGGTTATGATTATGAGCGCATTTCTTGTTGAGCCGTCACTGTATATTGTTGATGAACCATTTGTTGGACTCGATCCTTTAGCGATTCAATCGCTGCTTCAAATGATGGACAAGATGAAAAAGAGCGGCGCGGGTATTTTAATGAGTACGCATATTTTAGCGACAGCTGAGCGTTATTGTGATTCTTTTATTATTTTGCATCAAGGGGAAGTAAGAGCAAAAGGAACGTTATCAGAGCTTCAAACGCAATTCAATATGCCAGGTGCAACGCTAGATGATATTTATATTGCGCTAACAAAGGAAGAAGACTATGAATAGTACGGCGTTATGGAAAGAGCGATTTAGACATTTTTTAAAGGAAGTTCGTACATATAGTAAGTATGTTTTTAACGATCATCTTAAGTTTATTTTTGTATTTATTATTGGGGCAGGAGCATTTTACTACCAGAAATGGCTAGAAACATTAACGCCGTCATTTGAGACAGCAATTGTGATAGGGATTGTACTTGGATTTGTGCTGACAGTAGGATCGATTCAAACGCTGTTAAAAGAAGCGGATCTTGTGTATTTACTTCCGGTGGAGGAAAAACTAAAACCGTACTTTACGAAAGCCTTCTTCTTTACATTTATGATGCATCTTTATGTCATTGCAATTGTAGCAGCCGCTCTTGCACCGTTATATTTTCAACAAATGAAACAAACGGGCGGGACTTACATATGGATTGTAGTCATACTTCTGTTCGTGAAAGCGTGGAATTTATTTGTCACATGGGAAAAATCCTTTTTAACAGATCAAAATATGCAGCGCGCGGATTGGTTCATTCGTTTTCTATGTAACGGCTTGTTCGTGTATTTTCTTATTGAGCATACTTCACTCATTTCTGTTGGACTCGTTTTAGCTGTCATGGTGATTTACTTACTTATGATTCATCAAATGGTAAAGAGAAAACCGATGAATTGGGAGTATTTAATTGCTGAAGAAGGAAAGAAAATGATGCTTCTGTATCGCATTGCGAATATGTTTGTCGATGTTCCGGCGCTGAAAGAACGAGTAGCGCGCCGCAAATGGCTTGATTTTGTTCTTTCTATTATCGGTGAAAAACGTACATATCTTTATTTATATACGCGTACCTTTTTAAGATCAGGCAACTATTTTGGCTTGTATATTCGTTTGCTGGCAATTGGTGGTATTCTTCTTTACTTTATTCCGTTTTTATACGGACGTTTCATCGTAAGTATTGTTTTTTTATATTTAATCGGTTATCAGCTACTCAGTCTTTGGAAACATCATCGCTTAAAAATTTGGCTGGACTTATATCCGGTAGGGATAGAAGAGAAGAAAAAAGATTTTCTGAGCCTACTGCGCATGATTTTATGTAGCGGCAGCGTTCTATTTACGATTCTATTCGCCTTTGCCACAAAAGATATAATCATGACTTGCATTTTATTTGTCGTTAGCATCGCCTTTAGCATTGTTTTTGTCAATCAATACAGTGCAAAGCGCATTGAACGATTAAGCTGAAAGGAAGAAACGTATGACTGCATATGAAGATAAGGTCATAAAAGAATTGCAACAGTGGAAACAGGCAATGTTGAAAGATTCGTCTATGATGGCGCGTTTTTCCAAAAAAGTACAGACAAAAGTTCAGCAGTTCATTCCTGAAAAAGTGCAACGCATATTAACAGAAACAATTAAAAAGATGGTACAGGGAATTAGTGCTGGATCAAACTTCATCAAACCGAAGTTAAAAGAAACAGATTGGTCTTTGCAAAGAAGAGACGAAGAAGTTTTAAAGAAACTGGATGAGTATAAAAAAATTGCTGCGGCAGAAGGAGCGGGCACAGGAGCAGGTGGTTTTTTCTTAGGGCTTGCTGATTTTCCGCTTCTACTTAGTATTAAAATTAAATTTTTATTTGATGCGGCGACGATTTATGGTTTTGATACGAACAAAGAAGAAGAGCGTCTCTTTATTCTCCATGTATTTCAGCTTGCTTTTTCAAGTGATGAGCATCGAAAAGATATATGGAAAGCAATTGAAACGTGGGATACGAAAAAAGAAAATCAGATGAACTGGGAGAAGTTTCAAACAGAATATCGCGATTATATCGACCTAGCAAAAATGCTTCAGCTCGTCCCAGTCATCGGCGCCCCAGTAGGAGCATACGCAAACTATCAACTGCTTGGGCGGCTCGGAGAAGTGACGATGAATTGTTATCGTTTCCGTCTTTTGCAGGAGATTTGAGGAACCCCCTTTGTGAAAAGGGGGTTTTCGTAGTGCTGAGATAGCGAAATTTGTCGACTGGTCGATAACTTGTGTCGAAGCGCCGATAAATAAAGCGGAATCGCCGATAAACAGGAAGTTGCGCCGTTAACTGTGTAAGAATCGCCGATAAATTTTGTAAGGATAGAAAAAAATCTCGAATTCGAGATTTTTTTCTTGCATTTTATTCACTTGAGGTGTAAAGTGATAGTAACGAAAGGAAGTGAGCCATATTGAGAAAGAGTACACTCAGTTCACTAATTTGGTTTCGTATTGCTCGATTTACACATCAAAGTAATTTATTATCGAATGAGTTTTTAAAACAGTTTCATATTACTGCTGCTCAGTTCGATGTATTAAATCAGGTTTCTATTTATCAGCCGCTCATGCAAAGTCAACTAGCTACGAAAGTAACGGTGTCAGAAGGCGGAATTTCACGTATGCTCACTCGACTTGAGCAAGAGGGATATATACAGCGTAAGCAGGATTGGAAGACGAAATGGATTACTCTTACTCCAAAAGGAGAAGAAAAAATACATGAGGTATTTGAACACCAACTTAACTTCCAAACGTCTATGCTCAATGAATGCTTAACAGAAGATGAACAAAAAACATTATATAAGATCATGACTAAGCTACAAAAACATACTGAACATAAATTAGAAAATTAAGGGATTGCTTTTGATACATGTTATTTTTTCGTTATCACTTGATTAGTAAAGCGAGAATGGAGGAACTATCGATGTATAAAATTAAAGGTCATCATCACATTTCCATGATTACAAAAAACGCAAGTGAAAATAATTATTTTTATAAACATGTGCTTGGTTTACGCCGCGTGAAAATGACGGTAAACCAAGATGATCCGTCAATGTATCATTTATTTTACGGAGATAAAACAGGGAGTCCAGGTACGGAGCTAACATTTTTTGAAATTCCACTAGTAGGGAAAACATACCGCGGTACAAACGCAATTACCCGAATCGGATTACTTGTCCCTTCAGAAGACAGTTTGCATTACTGGAAAGCACGATTTGAGGAATATGGTGTGCCTCATGAGGAAATCACAACATATGCGAATCGTTCTGCCTTGAAATTCGAGGATCCTGAAGGACTTCGTTTCGTGTTACTCGTTTCAAACGGGGAAAAAGTAGAACATTGGGAAACATGGGAAAAATCCGAAGTTCCGGCCCAGCACCAAATTCAAGGAATGGGTTCTGTGGAAATGACGGTGCGTCGACTTGATAAAATGGCGAGCACATTGACAAATATGTTTGGTTATACAGAGGTTAGTCGAAATGATGAAGAAGCGATTTTTCAGTCTATCAAAGGAGAAGTCTTTGGAGAAATCGTTGTGAAATATTTGGACGGACCTTCTGAAAAACCAGGTCGAGGTAGTATTCACCATTTAGCAATTCGTGTGAAAAATGATTCAGAGCTCCTTTATTGGGAAGAACAAGTAAAACAAAGAGGTTTCCATTCTTCAGGAATTGTCGACCGTTTCTATTTTAAAAGTTTATATTTCCGTGAATCAAACGGGATTCTTTTTGAAATTGCGACAGATGGACCAGGATTTACAGTTGATGGAGATGTAGAACATTTAGGAGAAAAACTAGATTTACCGCCATTTTTAGAGGAACAAAGAGCGGAAATTGAAGCGAACTTATCTCCTATTGAAGAAAAATAATAATCTATTGGAGGAATATAAAATGAACCACTTAAAAGGAATACACCACGTTACAGCAATTACAAGTAGTGCAGAAAAGAACTATGAATTTTTCACTTATGTTTTAGGAATGCGTTTAGTGAAAAAAACAGTAAACCAAGATGACATTCAAACGTATCATTTATTTTTCGCAGATGATAAAGGTAGTGCAGGAACGGACATGACGTTCTTTGACTTCCCAGGCATTCCAAAAGGTGTACACGGTACAAATGAGATTTCAAAGACATCATTCCGAGTACCAAGTGATGCAGCATTGGAATATTGGGTAAAACGTTTTGATCGCTTAGAAGTAAAACATACTGGAATTAAAGAGCAATTCGGCAAGAAAACTCTTTCTTTCTCTGATTTTGATGATCAACAATATCAACTTATATCAGATGAATTTGATAAAGGGGTGGAATCAGGTACACCTTGGCAAAAAGGACCAATTCCATTAGAATATGCAATTACTGGTTTAGGACCTGTTTTCGTTCGGATTGCGAACTTTAGTTACTTCAAAGAAATGTTAGAAAAAGTTCTATTATTTAAAGAGATTGCTCAAGACGGAGCGTTCCATTTATTCGAAGTAGGAGAAGGAGGAAATGGTGCTTCTGTCATTGTAGAACATAATGTGATTCTTCCTGAAGCACGACAAGGTTATGGTACAGTGCACCATGCAGCATTCCGCGTAGAGGATCGCTCCGTATTAGAGGAATGGATTGAGCGAATGAGTGGTTTTGGATTCCCTACATCTGGCTATGTAAACCGTCATTTCTTTGAGTCATTATACGCAAGAGTTGCACCACAAATTTTATTTGAGTTTGCAACAGACGGCCCTGGTTTTATGGGAGACGAACCTTATGAAACACTTGGAGAAAAATTATCATTACCTCCATTCTTAGAGCCAAAACGTGCAGAAATAGAAAAATTAATTCGCCCAATTGATACAGTGAGAAGTACGAAGGAATTTATGAAAGAGTAATTTTGATTTCTTTAGAAGATAGAAAGCCCCCTTTGGCTATTTGGCTAAAGGGGGCTTTCTATTCGCGTTTTCTATTTCTTAAAATTTCTCACTCTTTTTATTATACAGTATTTTATGTAATTATATAGTTTATTTGGTTTTATATGTAATTTTTGAGGAAGTGTGGAAAGATGCGATGTTGTGAGAGATATTAGATAAAACAATATATTTACAAAAAATACTTCTTTTACCTTGTTTTGTTCGATTAGAACATATTACAATAATAAAATAATATATATTTTATAGATTTCTAGAGTTGGAGTGATAAAATGCAGCCATTGGAAAATGAAATTCATCCTGATATGGTGAAGGTTTGGAAAATTCATGCTTTAATTGGAGCAGGTGTACTGACAGCAATTGTTCTTGCTTATCTCTTTTTTATGATTCAATTTCATTGGTGGGGCTGGCTTTTTGGTGTGCTATTTATTGGAGCGTTAATCTATGCACCACTCGATTATTTTGTGTTCCCACAGTTGCGTCAGCGATATCATAGTTATCAATTAAATGAAGAAGAGATTGAAATTCAGCACGGTATGTTTATTGTAAAGCGTGTTTTAGTTCCAATGATACGCGTTCAGCATGTAACGATTGAACAAGGACCGATTATGAGAAAACATGGTTTGGCAGAACTACAAATTTCAACTGCTGCTACGGCTCATAAAATACCTGGGTTAACGATGCGGGAAGCGGAGCGCTTAAAACGTCAAATTTCAGAACTGGCAAAGGTGAGTGATGAGGATGTATAAGAGGCAGCATCCGATCACGATTTTATTAGAATTAAAAATCTCACATCTACTGCCAGGAATCATTCCTTTAATCAGTTTGAGAGGAAAATTTGCCTTTTGGTATATGATCCCGATTGCCATTTTTGTTGGGACAATTATTTTTTCAGTTATACATTGGTATTACAAAGTGTACTGGGTGAAAGATAACGTACTACATATTAAACACGGAATGTTTGTTAAAAAAGAGAGTTATTTAAATAAAGATCGTGTACAAACCATTCATACAAGTTCACATATTTTATATCAATTGTTAGGTTTAACAAAGCTTAAAATTGAAGCAGCAGGCGGAGGGGAAGAACCGGAAGTAAGCTTAGCTGGTATTACGATTCAGGAAGCAAAAGAACTCATTTCCCTTTTAAATGTGGAAACATCTACAAAAAGAATGGATGTAGTCGTACAAGAAGAAGAAAATTCATCTGAGTATAAGCTCACATGGAAGGAAATTATTTTCGCTTCTATCACTTCTGGTGAATTTGGACTCGTATTTTCTATCCTATTGTTTATTTTTTCAAAGATACATGATTATGCTCCGGAATGGATGGTTGAAAAGGTAAAAAAATATGTGATGGGTTTTGATTTCTCCATTTCTATTTGGATATACGGTGCGCTAGTGCTATTTGTTTTATCGTGGATTTTATCAACGATTCGTTACGCCCTGAAGCATGCGAATTTTACAATTGTTCGAAATAGAAATGAAATACGAGTTTCACAAGGACTTCTTGAAAAAAAGGAAGTTGTTTTAAAGACGCATCGTATTCAAGGCATTACAGTAAAAGAAACATTGCTGCGCGAATTGTTAGGATATTGTTCCATTCATGCAGAAGTCATTCAAAATGTTGAAAAAGGGGAGACAAGTGTAACGCTTCATCCTCTTATGAAAAAGGCACATGTATCAGGTTTACTAGAACATTTAGAACTTCCTTATCGATTAGAAACAAATGTCATAAAGCTTCCAAAGGCTGCATTAAGAAGGTACTTGATTGGTTGGTGGATTGTTTTTTTCGTTGCTACAATTCCGATTGCAGGTGCATCAATATATTTTGAGAAATATTTCGCACTTCTCACATTAATTCCGTTATTTGCTCTTTTTACATGGCTAGGCTATAAATCGTTCACAGCTGGTGGATATGCATTGGATGATGAACAGTTGACGATTGTATCGAGAACGATTGGAAAACATACAGGATTAATACGCAGAAGACATATACAATCATTTTCTAAGACGCAAACGTTCTTTCAGCGAAAAGATCAATTATGCTCGATGACATTTGCGATTGCTTCATCAGTAGCTGGACATCATTATAAATTAGAACATACGACGATGAAAGATGCGGAAGCGATGCAAGATTGGTTTAAGAAAGCGAAAAAGATCACCCTCTCGTGAGGAGGGTGATCTTTTTTTCGTCTTTTTTTGTCGAAGAGTCGTTATCTCATGTCGAATCGCCGATAAAAGGTGTGAAACCGCCGATATAATTTCATGTACTGCGCATCTCTTCGTCATATTGCAAGTTAACTAGATTGTTACCCTTGTACTTGAAATGTTGTTACAAAAGATGGTCTGGAAAAGATACTTTTTTGCGGCTCTGCATTTGTTTGTGCCGGACGTTTTTTATGCGCGTGTTCAAAAGATCTAGATTCTGTCCAGTCTTTAAAGTTTTGCTCGGTTTCCCACATTGTCATAATGACATATGTATCGTTACTTAATGGGCGAAGAACGCGAATCGCTTGGAAACCAGGTTCGTTTTCAATCAGCCCGGCGCGGTTTTTGAAACGATTTTCAAAAACAGGACGCCCTTCATCTGTAACAGAAATATTGTTGCAAACGATAAAACCGGCTTGTCCTTTTAATTCCCCGACTGCATCGAGTACATCATATTGGAGTGCTCCTTCTACCGTTTCTTCTATATTTTCTTTATAAAACATATCTTTTTCATTATTTTTAGCGATAAAATGTGGTTTTTCTAGAGGTGTTTCGTATGAAATGATAGCTTTCATTTTTGGTGCCTCCTTCATAAGTTTGTTTTTATTATAGCAACTCTTACCAAAAACTTCGAAGAATATATACATAAAGAAGGGTCTTTTTCAAATAATAAATGTACCATCATTTGGAAAGAAGGACGAAGTATGAAGAAAATAAAGTGGACTGTAATAAGCGGCGTAGCAGTGTTTATAGTTGCAATCGTAATCTATAAACTGATTGTGTTAGCTGGTGGTTATATGATGGATGAAAAGCAGTTGGTTTTCCACTCTTCATCACGTATCGTTGATCAGAAAGGAAAAGAAATTACAAAATTATATATAGAAAATCGAGAACTTGTGCCAATTGAGCAAATTCCAAAACATGTGCAGCAAGCATTTCTTGCAGTAGAAGATGCGCGCTTTTATGAACATCATGGCATTGACTATCCTTCCATTTTCAGGGCGGTGTACCGGGATCTTCTAGCGAGAGAGAAAGTGCAAGGAGGCAGTACGATTACACAGCAACTCGTCAAAAATGTATTTTTAACGCATGAAAAAACATTTGTACGCAAGTTGAAAGAAGTTGCAATAGCACTGCAAATCGAGCAAAAATATACAAAACAGCAAATTCTTGAAATGTATATGAACCATATTTACTTTGGTCATGGTGCATATGGAATTCAATCCGCAGCTAAAATGTATTTTAATAAAAATGTAGAGGACTTAACTGTTGAAGAGGGAGCGATGTTAGCTGGGCTTCCGAAAGCACCAAGCGGATATTCTCCGTTTTTACATCCGAAAAAGAGTAAGGAGCGCCGTGATTTAGTCTTGTCTCTCATGCATAACCAAGGATATATAACAGCGGAGGAAAGCGTTCGTTATCAAGGGAAAACCATTGCGCTATATAAAAATCTAGATAAACAGGAGCTTGCCTATATGCCCTATGTAGATATGGTCGTGGATGAAGCGGCACGTCTATATGGTTTGTCACATCAAGAAGTTCTTCGCGGCGGTTATACGTTTGTTGTTTCCATGGATGAAAATATGCAAAAGGTTGCTTATGATCAGTTTCAAGATGAAAAAAACTTCCCAGGGGGAGACCAAAGTGTGCAAGGGGCCTTTTTATTAATGGATAATCAGACGGGAGGAATTAAGGCGGCGATTGGCGGAAGAGAATATGTTCCAAGAGGCTTTAATCGAGTATTTGCAAAGCGTCAACCAGGCTCTGTTTTAAAGCCGCTTCTTGTATATGCGCCAGCCCTGGAAACAAAGAGGTACAATCCGTATTCTTTATTAACGAATGAAAAAACTGCGTTTCAAGGATACGTACCGCGAAATTATAATCATCAATATTCAAAAGAAGTAACGATGTATGATGCGCTCTTACAGTCAGCGAATGTTCCGGCGGTTTCTTTACTGCATGAACTTGGAGTAGAAGAAGGGAAGCAATATTTAGAAAAGGGAAACATTCACATTGCTGATTCAGGCTTAAGCGCCGCACTTGGAGGGTTAAAAGAAGGAGTTTCTCCGTTTGAAATTGTGAAGATGTATCGTGCATTTTTATCAAATGGAAAAATTATTGAGCCGCATGTCATTGAAAAAGTATTCGATCGACATGGGAAAATTATTGGCGAATCCCCAAAAGAGGAAACGAAAATTTTCTCAAAACAGACTGCGTGGTATATGACAAAAATGTTAGAGGGGGTTGTAGAGGAAGGAACAGCAAGAGCAGGAGTGTATAAAGGAGCACTAGCTGGAAAGACAGGGACGACTTCGCTTTCTAACCAACGTGAGGGCGTAAGGGATATTTGGTTTGTCGGATATACGCCAAGTTTAGTAGGGGCGGTATGGATGGGATATGATCGTACAGATAAAAAACATACGTTATATGGTGAAAGTGAGTCTGCTACTGAGCTATTTAAAAAGATTTTAACGAAAGCTCATGTGCAGGACAAAGAAAAATTTAAGCGACCAAAAGGAGTTGTGACGATTAGTAAGCCCATTCATTTAAGGAAAATTGAAAATTTAGAAGCGAAACTATCTTTTCATCCATTTGGTTTATTCACTGCAAAATTAAGCTGGAAACCTCTTCCTGATAAAAGGGTTATGTACAGAATTTATCAAATAGAGAATGGAGTTCATACGTATATTGGAACGGTGAAAGGGACTGGAGAATATGATGTGAAATTTATTAATATATTTGCAAGACCAAGCTTTTACGTTGTTCCATATAACTCGCAAACAAATCGAGAAGGGGAAAAAACAAAAGTAGCTAAACCGTAGTTTTTGCTTGTGATATAATAAGAATGTTCCGAAAATAACGAGCGTTTTTACGAACGTTTGTGTCAATTTCATGAACAACATACATAATGTTATGCATTTTGTTTTTACAAGCTGTATAGTAAAAAAAGATAATTATCGAATAGGATTCGTTTGAAGTGTTCGTGAGGAAGGGAGCAAGGGCTTTGGTAAGAAATATAAATGAGACGTTTTTAAAAGCATGTAAAGGGGAACGAACGGATTATGTACCAGCGTGGTATATGAGACAAGCAGGGCGTTCTCAGCCAGAATATAGAAAGATTAAAGAAAAGTATTCTTTATTTGAAATTACACACAACCCGGAGCTTTGTGCATATGTAACAAAACTTCCAGTTGATCAATACAATGTCGATGCGGCGATTCTATATAAAGATATTATGTCACCGCTTCCAGCAATTGGTGTTGATGTAGAAATAAAATCTGGAATTGGACCAGTAATCGAGAATCCCATTCGTTCTTTACAAGATGTAGAGAAGCTTGGCGAAATTCATCCAGAAGAAGATGTACCATATATATTAGATACCATTCGGTTGTTAACATCAGAAATGTTGGATGTTCCGCTTATCGGTTTTTCAGGTGCGCCATTTACATTAGCGAGCTATATGATTGAAGGCGGTCCGTCTCGTAACTATCATAAAACAAAAGCGTTTATGTATGCAGAACCAAAAGCTTGGTTTGCATTAATGGATAAGCTTTCAGATATGGTCATTGCGTATTTGAAAGCACAAATTCAGGCTGGAGCAAAGGCGGTGCAAGTGTTTGATTCTTGGGTTGGTACAGTGAATGTAGCAGATTATCGCATATTTATTAAACCAGCAATGGAGCGCATTTTTGCACAGGTTCGTGAAATGAACGTACCGATGATTATGCACGGCGTTGGAGCAGGTCACTTAGCAAACGAATGGAATGACTTGCCGCTTGATGTAGTAGGATTAGATTGGCGCTTGCCAATTGAAGAGGCGCGCATGCGCGGTATTCATAAAGCAGTACAAGGCAACATGGATCCTTCGCTATTGCTTGCACCATGGAATGTCATTGAAGAGCATGTAAAAGGCATTTTGGATCAAGGAATAAAACAACCTGGCTATGTCTTTAATTTAGGTCACGGTGTATTTCCAGAGGTGAATCCTGATACGTTAAAACGTTTAACAGCGTTTATTCATGAATATTCGAAAGAGCAGTTAGCGAAGTAAAGGAGAATTAGGGGTATGAAAAAGAAAATTGGGTTGCTTGTTATGGCATACGGAACACCATATAAAGAAGAGGACATTGAACGTTACTATACGCATATTCGTAGAGGACGAAAGCCAAGTCCTGAAATGTTACAGGATTTAACAGAGCGTTATCGTGCAATTGGTGGTATTTCTCCTTTAGCTGCTATTACATTAGAACAAGCGAAAAGACTAGAACAGCGTTTAAATGAAATGCAGGATGATGTGGAATTCCATATGTATCTTGGGTTAAAGCATATTGAGCCTTTTATTGAAGATGCTGTACAAGCTATGCATCATGATGGGATAAAAGAGGCGATTGCTCTTGTTCTTGCCCCTCATTATTCTACTTTTAGTGTGAAATCTTATATTGGACGAGCGCAAGAAGAAGCAGCGAAGCTTGAAGATTTAACGATTCACGGCATTGAGAGCTGGTATAAAGAGCCGAAATTTATTCAGTATTGGGTAGATGCGGTGAAAGGCATCTATGACGGCATGCTAGAAGACGAACGTGAAAAAGCCGTTTTAATTGTATCTGCGCATAGTTTACCGGAAAAAATTATTGCATTAGGCGACCCATATCCAGAGCAATTAAATGAAACGGCAGAATATATTGCTCGTGGTGCAGAAATTCCAAATTACGCAGTCGGTTGGCAAAGTGCCGGCAACACACCTGATCCATGGATTGGACCAGATGTGCAAGATTTAACGAAGGAACTGTATGAAAAGTACGGTTACACTTCATTTGTATATGCACCAGTTGGCTTTGTAGCGGAGCATTTGGAAGTATTATATGACAATGATATTGAATGTAAAATCGTTACGGATGAAATCGGAGCGAAATATTATCGCCCTGAGATGCCAAACGCATCGGAAGCATTTATCGATTGTTTAGCGGACGTCGTGTTAAAGAAACAAGCAGAAGTATTGTAATACTACGCGCGGGAAAGGAGGAACTGTTTTGAAAAAAAGAGTGGTTATCATCGGTGGTGGAATTGCAGGGTTAACAACAGCGTATTACTTGCAAAAAGAAATTCGCGAACAAGGGTTGCAAGTTGATACGTTGTTAATAGAAGCGTCAGGTAAGCTTGGCGGGAAAATTCAAACCGTTCGAAAAGAAGGATTTACAATTGAACGTGGCCCAGATTCTTTCCTTGAAAGAAAAGAAAGCGCTGCTCGATTGGCGAGAGAAGTCGGTTTGGGAGACGAGCTTGTAAATAATAAAGCAGGTCAGTCATTTGTTCTTGTAAACAATCGATTGCATAAGATGCCGGGCGGATCTATGATGGGAATTCCGACACAAATTACACCGTTTCTATTTTCAGGATTGTTTTCTCCGATGGGTAAATTAAGGGCTGGTTTTGATTTTGTACTTCCACGTTCAAAACCAGTTTCGGATCAATCACTAGGTCAATTTTTCCGTCGTCGTTTAGGAAATGAAGTGGTTGAAAATTTAATTGAACCATTGCTCGCTGGTATTTATGCAGGGGATATTGATCAAATGAGTTTGATGGCGACATTTCCAAAAGTGTATCAAATTGAGCAGAAGTACCGCAGTATTTCGCTTGGTATGCGTGAATTAGCACCAAAACGAACAAAAGATGTGAAACCAAAAGGAATATTTTTAACATTAAAAACAGGATTAGAATCGTTAGTTGAGGCAATAGAAGAAAAACTTGATACGAATACAGTGATGAAGGGAACGCGCGTTGAAAAAGTGAAAAAGCTAGGCGATGGCTATGAAATCACTCTTAGCAACGGAAAAGAAATAGGGGCAGATGCAGTTGTCATTGCAGCTCCGCATAAAGGATTGCCATCTATGTTTGCGCAGTATAAAGAGTTCCGCTTCTTCCGCAATATTCCGTCGACATCTGTAGCGAATATCGCATTAGCTTTCCCGAAAGAAGCAATTAAGCGCGATATTGATGGAACTGGATTTGTCGTATCGAGAAATAGTGATTTTTCCATTACAGCTTGCACGTGGACGCATAAAAAGTGGCCGCATACAACGCCGGAAGGGAAAGTATTGTTGCGCTGCTATGTAGGGCGTCCTGGCGATGAAGTCATTGTAGAACAAACAGATGAAGAAATCGTTCAATTTGTATTAGAAGATTTACAAAAAACAATGGACATAGTAGCGAGGCCAGACTTTACTGTTGTGAGCCGCTGGAAAGATGCTATGCCGCAATATACAGTTGGACATAAAAAAAGAATGGAAAAACTAACAGCATTCCTAAAACAAGAACTACCAGGCGTATATTTAGCTGGTAGCTCCTACGCTGGCTCTGGTCTTCCGGATTGTATTGATCAAGGTGAGGCGGCTGTAAAATATGTATTATCTTATTTAGAAGAACGCAATAAAACAAAATTAATCGCGCAATAATGAAAACAGGAGATCGGTGTCTCCTGTTTTTTTGGCGTTAAACATATATAAATTCAACTCGTTATCGCTTTTTTCCGCTAACGGAAAGATCAATTCGGACTTTACTTTTATTTTTTAAAAATAAAAAAGGAGTTTTTTCGTAGTAGAGCGAATAAAAGTAATTTCAAAATATTAGGAGGTATAAAAGATGCGAAATGTAGTGATTGACACAGAATGGAACCGAGAGGATCCCTCTTACATTCGGAAAAGGCTAGGGGAATACAATATAAAGCATCTGTCAGAAAAAGATAGGAACTTCGTTGGCGAAGATTTTTGTTTTAAAATTAAGGATGAAGAAGGGAATATCCTTGGCGGTATTTCAGGAAATACTAAAATGCAAAGTCTTGTCATTCAATTTCTTTGGATTGATGAAAGCCTTCAAGGGAAAGGGTTTGGCAAAAAGCTTATTAAAAAGGCTGAAAAATTCGCTGTGGAGAAGAAATGCCGAATGATCAAGGTAGATACGTTTAGTTTTCAAGCTCCTGATTTTTATAAAAACTTAGGTTTCGAGGTTTATGGCACAGTAGAAGATTTCCCCGAAGGACATAACCATTATTTTTTATTTAAAAAATTATAATAGTAATGTTGGACTGTTCAATTCGAACGGTCTTTTTTTATCTACCTAAGTTAATTTTTTGTAAAGTTTGCCGCATAACCGTTCTTTATAAAGAACGGTTTGTTATGATAGTACATGCCGATAGGACAAAAGAAGTAAGGAGAGGAAGATGGCGGTGAAGAAAGTAATCGGTATCGTTTTATCATTTATACTGTTCATTTCATTTACGGGAACGATAGTGAAAGCGGAAGAAACGAATTCGTTATCAGTGCTTGATGCGATTCAACAGTTTCAGCAGCATGGTAAAAGTAAAGGGGTAGTAGAAGGATATATTGTTGGATATACACAAAGTCCGTCAAAGTATACGAGAGATCCAGCGAAGTTTGGAGATACAAATGTAGCAATTGCAGATTCTCCAGATGAGACCAATCCGGAGAAGATCATGCCTGTTCAGTTGCCAAAAGGTGATGTAAGAGCAGCTGTGAATGTGAAAGAGCATCCTGAAAATGTTGGGAAGAAAGTTCAATTGATAGGTACACTAGAGTTGTATTTTAGTAGCCCTGGTTTAAAAGCAGTATCAGCATACAAGTTTTCAGGAGAAGTAGAAAATCGTGTAAGCAAAGTCACTGCGTCACCAAATGGGGGAGAAGTGGAAAAGGGAACGCTTGTTACATTAACGACGAAGACGGATGGGGCAACAATTTATTATACGCTAGATGGATCAGAGCCTACGAATCAAAGTATTCGTTATCATGAACCGATTGTTTTACAAGAAAATACGGTGATTCAGGCAATTGGGATAAAGGAAGGGGTGGAGTCTTCACCAGTTGCTACGTTTTCATTTATAGTGATAAAAGGCGAGAAAGTACATATTCATGATATTCAAGGGAAAGCGCATATTTCTCCTTATAAGGGGAAAAAAGTGCGCAATATAGAAGGGGTAGTCACTGCGTTAGATAAATACGGTTTTTATATGCAAGATGCACAACCTGATGAGGATCCAGCTACTTCAGAAGGAATTTACGTGTATAAGAAAGATGCGGATGTGAAAGTGGGAGACGTTGTCCAAGTAGATGGACAAGTGGAGGAGCATGTTGGAGCTGGATATGCGGAACGATTTGAAACAGATTTAACTACGACAGAAATTAAGGCAACTCGCGCAATCATAAAGGCGAGTCATGTGCCGCTTCCAGAAGCAGTTGTGCTAGGAGAACATGGCGTGAAGATTCCAGATGAAATCATTGATAATGATGCATTTGGTGTTTTTGATCCGCAGGAAGATGCGATTGATTTTTATGAAAGTTTAGAAGGTATGCGAGTTACACTTCCGATACCAAAAGTGGTTGCACCGCAGAAACATGGGAATTTATATGTAACGATTGCAAATAGTAGCAATAAAGTGGTAACGAAATATGGAACGCCGCTTTTAAGTGAGACGCAACTCAATCCAGAACGCTTATCTTTAAAAGTACCTCATAACTATGTAGCAAAAGTTGGGGATACTTTTAATGGTGATATAACAGGAGTAGTAGGTTATGATTATAGCGCATACCGCATTTCGCCAGTGACGGAATTACCCTCTGTTATAGACGGAGGATTTAAACAAGTGGGAGCAACGATTCAGCCTCGTCTTGGGAAAGTAACAGTCGCTACATATAACATGGAAAATTTTTCAGCAAATCAAAAGGAAACATCTGATGAAAAAGTAAAAGCGCTCGCGTATTCGATTAAATATAATTTGAAAATGCCGGATATTATTGGTGTGCAAGAGATGCAAGATAATAATGGAACAATTAACGATGGCACAACAGATGCTTCATTAAGTGCAAAACGTATAATTGATGCGGTGCAAGCAATCCACGGTCCAAAGTATGAATATGTAGAAGTAGCACCTCTAAACAATCAAGATGGAGGAGCGCCGGGAGCGAATATTCGCGTCGGTTTTTTCTATAATTCATCGCGCGTAAAACTAGCGGATAAACCAAAATTGTTAGAGAAAAATCCGACACGCATTGGGCAGGACAATCCGTTATTTGAAAGCACCCGTAAACCATTAGCCGCTGAATTTACATTCCAAGGTCAACATCTAGTTGTTATTTCTAATCATTTAAACTCAAAAATAGGTGATGCGCCGCCATTTGGAAGCATACAACCACTTGTATGGAAAAGTGAAGAAAAACGAGTACAGCTGGCCCAAGAAGTGAATCGTTTTGTGAAAGGAATTCAAAAACGAGATGCGAACGCACCTGTTGTTGTTGTAGGGGATATGAATGATTTTGAATTCTCTAAACCACTGCAAGCGC
This sequence comes from Bacillus cereus group sp. BfR-BA-01492, assembly GCF_022662815.1. Lineage (NCBI taxonomy): Bacteria > Bacillati > Bacillota > Bacilli > Caryophanales > Bacillaceae > Bacillus > Bacillus cereus group sp. BfR-BA-01492. Next base: position 59,883 of record NZ_JAKUEH010000015.1, on the reverse strand, counting down.
TAAAAGGCGACACACTACAAAATATGTTAGAAACCGTTTCAAAAGAAAATCGGTACACATATATTCATGAAGGAAATGCACAAGTACTAGATCACATCTTAGTGACAAATAATATTGCAAATTATACAATTGTAGATCCAGTACACTTAAATACAAATATGATGAAGGAGCACGGCCGCGTCAGCGATCATGACCCAGTGCTTGCGCAAATTGATTTGAAAAAAGCCCGTTCTTTTTAGAGGGGCTTTTTTACGTAGCGGGGTGACGAAATTTGTCGACTGGTCGATATCTTGTGTCGAAACGCCGATAAAATTGATTTTGCGCCGATATATTTCATTTCGCGCCGATAACTAGGTAAGAATCGCTGATATATTGTAATTTTGTGCTTATGATGTAATGTTTAGCGTTTGTTTGCAGCGCATTCTTTTTTGCAGTTTACGTGTATATTTCTTCTTATCTTTTCGTGTTCCTTTTATATACATAAATAAACTAACGATTCCAAATAATGTATATTGCAGAGTAAGGATGTACGAAGACATTCCTTGCAGTGGTTGTTTCGGATCATATAGATGAATAGGTGCTCCTCCAATGGTAGGAGAAATAATATTTAAAATAACATAGGGAAGTGAGCTTACAGTGAATGGGAATAAAATCGCCATGTAATCTTTTCGCGACCATATAGAGGCAGCTAGACCTAATGCAGCCATGAAACCAGCAAATAAAAAATTAATCCCAATGTATACAGAAATATAAGTGATTGGAGAATCATAATACAGTGATGCAAACATGCCATTTGTATTGATCAGACTATTCGTTACGGATGGTACACCATCTGGTATTGTGAGTTTACAAAGTAATAAAGAAAGTAAGAACGGAAAAATATAAAGGAATCCACCACAAAAAAAGGTAACGATATATTTTGTGTATAAATACGAAAGAAAGGAAACTTCTTTACTTATAAAAGACTTAAATTCTTCTGATTGATCAGCGTTATAACTTGTGCTAAATGGTAAAGTAGCGATAATGGGCATTAACAATAAATAAACATCCATTTCATTATCACGAAATCCAATCCACTTATAGGATGTTGTTAATAATTCGTCTGGTACAGAACCAATATATTGCAAAACATAGTAATAGTGATATATAAAAAGAAGAACGAACATACTGCACAAAAAACACAACGAGAGCGGATTTGAAAAAGCTTGTTTCATTTGTAAACGAAGTGCACGCATCATGATTGAGAAACCCCCACTGATTAAAGTTCCACTTTATATTCCGTTTTTGGTAAGAATAATACTTGATTGTAAAAAATATACTTCGTTTCTATGTTACCATTAATTGTAAAGGTTTTCTTGTTTTTTCATGAATAATTGAAATTTTATTTGTAAAATAGAGTTGACAATAAAAGATTACGTTTGTAATCTGTAATAGGGATTACAAACGTAATCCAGAAAGGAGAAATAGAATATGACAAAAGCATTGCCTAAAATATCTGAAGCTGAGTTAGAAATTATGAAAGTACTTTGGTCGAATTCTCCGCAAACGGCAAATGAAATTATTGAGAAGCTAGAGTCAAAAATGGATTGGAAACCAAAGACAATTCGAACACTTATTAATCGGCTCGTTCAAAAAGAAGCAGTTTCATATCATCAAGATAAAGGGCGTATGTATGCGTACTATCCATTAGTATCACAAGATAGCTATTTGCAAGTCGAAACAAAATCGTTACTGAAACGTTTTTGTGGTGCAGCGTTCAAACCGTTACTTGTAAATTTTTTAAAAGAAGAGAAACTTTCTTCAGAAGATATTCATGAATTGAAACGCATTTTGGATGAAAAGACAGAAGAAAATGAGCGGGAAGATAGATCGTAATGATAGATACGTTTGTACATATTTACCTTTCGCGCTTCTTTGACTGGGTAATTGAAACATCACTTATGGCGAGTATATTAGTCGGTATCATCTTATGTGTCAAAATTGTACTCAAAGATAAGCTAACGCCTAGGTGGCAATATGTATTATGGATGATTTTAGTAGTGAGACTTCTTTTACCATGGTCACCAGATAGCTCTTATAGCATTTATTCTCTATTCTATCAATCAGAGGTTTCTGAAGTATTTCCGAAACAGTCATCTTCTATAACTTTACAAAAATCAATGCAGGAGAATCAAGAATTCAAAGGGGCACTTGAGACACCCGTGAAACAAAAGGAAGAGCAAAAAGAGGCTACATTTTCGATGTATAACCTTGCATTATATATTTGGTTATTTGGAGTCAGTTTATTAGCAATTGTAACGTTTGTTATGAACGGACGATTATATTTTTACATAAAGAAGCAGCCCCATATTACAAAGGAAAATATTATGATGATATTTGAAAATTGCCGAAAGTCGGTGGGAATCAGGAGAAATATCCCGATATGCGTAGCTGGAAAAATTTCTAGTCCGACTGTTTTTGGTTTCTTTAGGCCAAGGGTATTATTATCAAATCAACATATGGAACGATTGAATGAGAAACAGCTCGAATATATTTTCTATCATGAATTAGCGCATATAAAGAGGCGAGATGTTGCGGTGAACTGGTTAATGTATAGTTTACTTATTTTAAATTGGTTTAATCCTATTCTTTGGTATGCATATTCATGTATGCGAGAAGATCAAGAATTAGCATGTGATGCACTTGCACTTACTTTTGTAGATTCAGAGGAACAAATTGCATATGGGCATACAATCATTACGCTATTAGAACATTATTCTGGCTACTACCAAGCACCGAGTTTAGCTAATTTAAGTAGAAATAAACATACATTAAAAAGGAGAATTTTCATGATAAAAAAATTCAAAAAAACATCTTATCGCTTGTCAGCACTTGGTGTAATCGTCGTTGTTGCTGTTGCATTTGTTTCTTTACTGAATCTGAATGTACGTGCAACTGAAGTGGATCAAAGACAGAAGGAACAAGTACTAGAAAAAAAGAAGCAATCGAAAGCAGCTTTTGAAGAGGCGATCGATAGAATATTAGGTACACCAGAAAACGCGAGCAGAGAATGGGGAATGTCGATAAAGACATATAAATATCATACGGATTTTTTGTATTTGGCTGAAAAATGTTTAACAAAAGAAGAATTTAACCAGTACGTACAATTGTATAAGGAAACTTTCCAAATTTATAAAAAAGCAATGGTCAAGAAAAAGGTAGGAGAGAATTATGAAGGGGATATGAAAGAATTTAAACGAGAACGCTTAAGTAAAGCCGATAATGAACGATTAACTGCAATTGAAAAGAAAACGAAACCATTTGAAGATAGAGTAGGAGACTCTTTAACGTTCACTGTAGAAGAGGCACAAAAGCATGTTAAGTTTCCAATTAAGCAACCGTCTTATACAAGTAATGGGTATGAACTGAAGAAAGAGTCGGCGGCTTCATATTTTGGGAGAGATTTAGAATTAGTTGTTACATCCGAATATAGGAAAGGAAAATATGGATATACAATTTATCAATCGGGACAGTATGTGAATAATAAGGATCCGCTTCGTTATATGTTCCCATGGGACGAAAATATGGAAAATTATAAATTAGAAGGGAATCAAATTGTCTTTGTGAAACCACCTTCTTATAGTAATAGTAAATTAAAAGGTATGAAGGTGTTTGTCCATGAAAGCGGAAAAAATATTGCACATCAAATTGTAATTGTGAATGGTATTTTTACTAGAGGTGAAGCGAATGATGAAGAAACAATTGATGAGGATTTAACGAAGAAGGAAATGGAGAAAATATTGCTGTCTATGTTGAAATAAAGGTGAGAGCTCATAATCAGTGAGGAATGAAACCCCATTGATGAAAGCTTCACTTTATAACATATTTCTACCTTTTCACTTCCGTCCCTTTTTTGATACACTATGACTATTATAAGCAAGTCTCCATTTATAGACTGGAATTTTTGATACGGGGAATAACTAAAAAGGAGAACTTGTATATACTGGAAGACTGTGATAATATCAAATGTGTACAAATTGACTATATTATCCATTTGGTCACTTTTGGAGGTGGAGATGTGGCAATAGATCGAAAACGTTCTATTATTGAGGCTGCAACAAAATCTTTTTCAGCGTTTGGTTATAAGGCAACGACAATGGATCAAGTTGCTAAATTGGCGAATGTTGGAAAAGGGACAATTTATACTTTTTTCAAAAATAAAGAAGAATTATTTGGTGAAATTATTTCGAATTTAATTGCAGAAATGAAGGAAGTTGCAAAAGAATCCATTCGTCCAGATATTTCATTTTTTGAAAATGTACATAGAGCATTATACAGCATCTTAGAATTTAGAAAAGAGCATCAGCTTATGATTAAGCTCATCCAAGAAGAACGAGATATGGGAACGAAAGAAGTACAAGAAGTGATGCAGCAAGTAGATACAGAAATTGTATCCTTTATTCAATCCTATTTGGAAATTGCAATCGAGAAAGGTGAAATTAGTAAATGCGATCCAGAAATTACAGCGTTTATTATGCTTAGACTATATGTATCGCTTATTTTCGATTGGGAAAAAAATCATGAGCCACTGGAAAAAGAAAGAATTGCACAGTTATTTGAACTATATTTATTAAAAGGATTGTCAAACTAAGATAATCCTTTTTTTGTGTCAGTAGGAATGGTTCTGTAGTATGACGGTTACGTGAAGTGTGTTCTATACTCATATATATTGCATAAGATGTTCAAGAGAAAGAAAGAAGGGCGGGGAGTTTTATCATATATTTGCAATATGAAATTGGGGAGATAGAAGGGCTTTGTAATCAGCTCATGGCTATTTTTAGAACAATAGGAGAAGCTTTATATTATGCGAAGCAACATGATTCAGTTTGTCTCCTTTTAAAAGATGTTCAAACTCGAAATTCCGTTGACTTTCATAGGAGCCCGTATTTTTCGAAAATCAGTATTGATTCTTATTTGGATGTAGATGAATGTAGGGCATTATTTTACAAGAAAAATATCTTAGTGAAGCGGCACAAACCGCATATGGAAGAGACTTCTAAGCATATGATTACTTGTAGGCGGTTTCTTCAACGCCATATAGTACGAGATGAAAGTAGGGAGACAGGACAATTTATCGCAAAATCTTTACCCTTTGCGAAACATATACAAAAGTTAGCTAGCTGCATGATTGGTCTCATGTCTTTTTACCCGAGATGGAGAGCGATTCAGCTTAGAATTGAAGGAGATTTAGTTCATTTACCTGTAGAAGGATTCGACTTAGCGGCTCATACAGAAAATCAACTTCAACAAATAATCAATACAATTGCAAGTACAGCGGATTTATCGGCTGTTTATATTGCTTCTGGTGTTCAAGAGGAAAAGTATCATCGCATTGTAGCCCGTATAAAAGAACATTTTCCTCATTTAGTCATAGTCAGAAAGCAAGATGTTTTACAAGCGCACCCTGACCTGCAGAAGGAGTTAGACGCATTGTGTTTAGAGGAACAAGCATTAGTCGACTGGTTTGTTTGTATCGGTGCGCCTCTTTTTGCTGGACCTCATGCCTCCTCATTTACTTATTTAGCAGGATATATGCGCCATTATCGAGGATTTGATAAAGAAGTGACATATTTATGGCCAGAGTATCAACCATATTGGGATCGATGGTTTCCTCGTCTCTAAAGAAGAGTACATAAAAAATAGTGCCATATGTAATGGCACTATTTTTTATGGTCGTATGTGTAAGCAGTGAGTTATATGTTACTCCCTGCATATTTTTTTTTGTAGTTCCTCTTTCTTATCGAATACATCTTGAAACTTGCTGTCATATCCTTTCGGAAATAGGACACCTAAACCATATGAATGGGAAAATTCAAGATAAGGATGCTGTTTTTTTAAGGTCTCCCATAACTTATATACGCCAAAACCACGATCCAACACGGCAATATCATGAAAGAAAATGACACCATTTTTAGCGACTTTCGGTAACCATGTTTCAAAATCATGTGAAACAGCTTCAAATGTATGATAACCATCAATATGCAATACATCTATACTTTCATCTTCAAATAAATGTAAAGCATCATCAAATGTGGAGCGGATTAAGCGTCCGATTGTTGGATAACAATGGTTTGTCACATAACTAACCATTTCAAACACATTCTCTCCGTATGGTCCGCTATGTAAATCACCTTTCCAAGTGTCAACAGCAAAACATTCGGCGGAAAGTTGTTCATCTTTTATTCCTTGGCAAAAGCTATAAAAAGAAGAACCATAATGTGTTCCTAATTCCACTACCTTTTTCGGTTTCATAAATCGAATGAAGTCATATGCAAAGTGGTTGTGTCCCACCCAAGCAGAAGATAATCGAATAGACGGATGTACGTGATCAACATCAAATACTGGATTATGATATATCCATTGCATATACAGTTCCCCCCCTGAAATTCGGCTCATAATGTAAATATATGTATGTCCTTCAAGGATAGAACGATTTTCGCAGTCATTAACAATTTGAATCGGTTATGATGGTTTTCTCTAAACGTTCTTTCTGATGAAGATGATGTGCAAAGTGCATATACACAAGTTGAAACCATTCTGTTGCACATAAGTGACCAAGTCCAGGATGTACCACTGTATGATGGGACGGAATAGAAGAGAGCTTTAGCTGAGTCTTTTTCATCTTGTCGATAAGCTGTAATAATCCTTGTTTTAGTGTTTCTTTATTTGTTGGGTTTTCTGGTGTATATCCAGGGCGATTCGGTATTTTGATTTGAATAGGAGGGAAGGCTCCCGTTTTATATACGTTTTCCCCCATTTCTGTTTTTTTACCATTAATTATAGCTGAATCAGTTGCACATTGTTCTATTGCATGTAATTGCATATTGGAAGCTGCAAGTAAGTGATAATACATTTGTCCAAGCGACCATTCTTCTTCAGAAGGCTTTCGTCTCAGTTGTTCCATTGAGTATTTGTCTAATTTATTGATGTAATACAGTGCTAATGTTTCAAACTTCTCTAAAACCATAGTATTGTTCATAGCGTGATCTCCTTTATATAAAAATATATTTCTTAAGGACGACTATAAACGCTTCCTACTGACACCGTTATGTCAGTAGGAAAAGAAAAGTTAAGATTGTAACATTTTCTTTGCTTCTTCTCGCATTTTATAAGCAAGAATTGTTGGTTCTAATACTTTTACTTGACTGCCCCAGCTGAATATCCATTGAAATACCTCATCAATAGTTCTAGATTTTAAAATGACATGAAAACCATCATTTTTATGTTCATATGAATCAATAAAAAAGTAACGAGACTCAACAATTTTATGTGCAATCTGAGTAGAGAATACTAAATGAATTGTAACAGTTCGATTATCTGTTGGTTGATAATCTTGTAAATAAAAGTTTTTCGGTTTTTTGAAAAAGGTGTGTTCTTGTTGTAAGTCATCCATACGATCTAAACGGAAATGACGGATTTGTTTTCGCAACAAGCAATAGCTAACGATATACCAAATGCCTGAAATATTGACTAATCCATAAGGGTGAACAGTACGTTTTATTTTTTCGATTTGATTTGGTTTTCGGTAAGAAAAAGAAACGCATCGTGCTGTTTGAATGGCTTCTTGTAAAAGAATAAGCTGGTTTTCCAGTTGTTCTGGATTACATTTTTGATGAGGAAAGGTTCCAGATAAGAAGCGGAAAGTTCCTTTTAAATTTTCGATTTGTGTTTGTTGTTCAGAAGGGAGAATAGATTCCAATTTTTCCTTAGCGGATTTGGCGTGTATAGAAAAATGAGAATCGAAGTTTTTCTCCACATAATCGCTTCCAAGTAAAAGAGATACAGCTTCCTCAGGTTTGAATTGGATAGGTGGCAAGAAATAACCATCCATTAAAGAATACCCTTGCCCTGGAATAGAAAAGATGGGAATCCCCGATTCACTAAGGGCTTGCATATCCCGGTAAATGGTTCTTTTACATGTTTCAAATTTCTCTGCTAACATGTGAGCTGTCACAACTTGCTTCCTCTGTAATTCAATTAATATAGCGAGTAAACGATCCGTTCGGTTCATGATAATCATCCTATTTCTATTTATTCTGTTTATAGCAAGTGTTCGAAAAGTCCACTCATTTCTCCTGCAAATACATACTTTTCCCTATGAATAATATTAATATAGTAAAATCATAAGAACGTATATTGCAGTTTCCAATAATATACTATATAATTTACTTAAGAAAACGTTTTCATACAAAGGGGGAGAATTTCGTGTCAACGATCGAGGACGTGGCGAAATTAGCGGGATTATCAAGAACAACGGTTTCTCGGGTGATTAATAACCATCCGTACGTATCAGATGAGAAGAAAAAGAGAGTTCAATTAGCGATGAAACATTTAGGTTTCGTACCTAATTCGGCAGCAAGAAGACTTCGAAAACAAAAAACGGAGACAATTGCAGTCCTTGTTCCAAGGATTACAAATCCTTTTTTTAGTAGATTTATTGAAGCAATTGAGATTGCTGCTTCTGAACATAAATATAAACTGATTATTTGTCAAACAAGATACTTACCAGAAAAAGAGATGGAATACTTACAACTGTTATCAACAAAACAAGTAGATGGCATTATTTTATGTTCCCTTGAGAATTCATGGGAAGATGTGGAGCCATATTTACAACACGGTCCAATCGTGTTATGTAATGAATATATTGAAGAAGCAAATATTCCAACGGTTAAATTTGATCATGCTCAAGGGGCATATATTGCGGCAAAACATGTATTAGAGCAAGGGTATCGCAATCTTATTTTCTGCCGTGGAAATGAAACAAAGGTAATTAGTCAACAACGAAAAATGGGATTTTTACGTGCAGTTACTGAGCAAGGGAAACAAGTAGAGGGAATTGATTTTATTGAAAACGTTTTCTCGTGGAGCGATGGGAAAAGACTCTTCCATGATGTATTAAAGGACAAAAAAAATCCTACCGCTATTTTGGCAGGAGGCGATGAGGTTGCAGCTGGAATTATTTCAGAGGCGAAACGCCATAACTGGAGTATTCCAGATCACCTAGCTGTAATCGGTTTTGATAATCAAATTTTATCTAAAATTACAGAGCCTGGTATTACGACAATGGAACAACCAATCGATGACATGGCTCACAAAGTCGTTGATTTAATGATAGATAAAATTCATACAAAAAATTATCGCAAAAAAGAACTATATGAATTTGAACTAGAGCTTTTAGTGAAAGGTTCAACGATGAAAAATGCGATGTTACTAGCCTAGTAGACAATGTCTGCTAGGTTTTTTTATGTGTATACACGATTATTCTTCGTGAACACAGTCATCGCATTTATTATGGTATGCTTCGTGTTGCTCATCAATTTCCTTTCCGCAATGCGCACAAGTTTTTGTTGGCAAATTTCTGAAAAATTCCATTGGTTGATCAATCATGAAAATCCCTCCATTTCCATTTCTTAGTACCATTGTATTAGTACAAAAATAAAAAGTCAATAACTGTTTTATAACAAAATGAAAAATAATGAAAAAGTTTAGGAAATGGATTATAGTTAACAATGTAGAATGTAAGTGAAATTTTTCTCAATATAGAAAGAAAACATGCATTTCTATCGGTTTTTGAAAGGATGGATACATATGAAGATGACTGTTGTTGGCTTTTGGGGTGGCTTTCCAGAAGCGGGAGAAGCGACGTCGGGGTATTTGTTTGAACACGATGGTTTTCGTTTACTTGTTGACTGTGGCAGTGGTGTACTAGCACAGCTTCAAAAATATATAACACCATCTGATATAGATGCAGTTTTATTGTCACATTATCATCATGATCATGTTGCAGATATTGGGGTATTGCAATATGCAAGATTAATTACAAATGCGACAAAAGGGCAATTACCACAATTGCCGATTTATGGGCATGGCTTTGACGTACAAGGATTTGCGTCCTTAACACATGAACCGTATACGAAAGGAATTGTCTATAATCCAGAAGAAACATTGCAAATTGGACCATTCTCCATTTCATTCTTAAAAACAGTACATCCTGTTACGTGCTATGCAATGCGCATTGCGGTAGGAGATAAAGTTGTTGTATATAGTGCGGATTCCAGTTATATTCCAGAATTTATTCCATTTACAAAGGATGCGGATTTATTTATTTGCGAATGCAACATGTATGCGCATCAAGAGGCTGCAAAAGCAGGGCATATGAATAGTACAGAAGTAGCAAACATAGCAAAGCATGCCAATGTAAAAGAACTAGTATTAACGCATTTGCCGCATACAGGCAATCCAGCTGATTTAGTGGAAGAAGCAAAACAAATTTTTAGTGGCTCTATTGCATTAGCACATAGTGGCTATACTTGGAATTCATGAGGTGAGGACATGTTATTTATTGATAATAAAGGGATTACAGTTCCTACGATTAATTTAGCAATTGAAGAATATTGCGTGAAAAATTTAGATATTAATGAAACATATTTGTTGTTTTACATTAATGAACCTTCCATCATTATTGGGAAAAACCAAAACACAGTCGAAGAAATTAATGCAGATTATGTAAAAGAGAAAGGGATCCATGTTGTGCGCCGTTTATCAGGTGGCGGAGCTGTGTATCATGATTTAGGGAACTTAAACTTTAGCTTTATTACAAAAGATGACGGGGATAGTTTTCATAACTTTAAAAAATTCACAGAACCTGTTACGAAAGCACTTGGTAAATTAGGTGTAAATGCAGAGCTTAGTGGACGTAACGATATTTTAGCAGAAGGACGAAAAATTTCAGGTAACGCTCAATTTTCAACGAGAGGTCGTATGTTCAGTCACGGTACATTATTATTTGATTCTGAAATCGATCACGTTGTATCAGCTCTGAAAGTGAAAATGGATAAGATTCAATCAAAAGGAATTAAATCGATTCGTAGCCGTGTAGCTAATATTACGGAATTTTTAAATGAAAAGATGACAACAGAAGAGTTTAGACAACTTCTTCTTGAGACAATCTTTGAAGGAGAAAAGGAAATTCCAACATATGAGTTAACAGAAGAAGATTGGAAAGAAATTTATAAAATTTCTGAAGAACGTTACCGCAATTGGGATTGGAACTACGGGAAGTCTCCGAAGTTCAATTTACAACATTCACACCGTTTCCCAGTTGGACAAGTTGATGTTCGCTTAGAAGTGAAAAAAGGAACAGTAACAGAGTGTAAAATATATGGTGACTTCTTCGGAGTAGAAGATGTTCATGATATTGAGGAACGTTTAACAGGAGTACAATTTGATAAAGATGCGTTCGTTGAAGCGTTAAAAGACGTAGATGTAAAACGCTACTTTGGGAATATAACGAAAGAAGATTTCTTAGCATTGTTCTTTTAATAGTGAACTGCTCTCCTAAATTGGGAGAGCAGTTTTCATGTCGTTATTTGTCGTACCGCCGATATCCTGTGTCGAATGGTCGATATATTTTCATTTGCGCCGATATATGCTGAGAAACGGTCGATATATTTCAAAAATCGCTCATAAAATTTCATGCACCATTATTGTTTCACCTCAATTCATTACGAAGTACGCTGTAACTGAAATGGGTAAGATTCTTTTATCCCGCTATTTTAGGGCAGTAAGACTCCCACCTCAAGATTCAGAGAGAAGCAAGGAAGATAGGTGGGAGTAGGGCTGCCCGTAACAGCCCGATTGGTGAGGGCTCATAATCAGTGGTGGATGAAGAAAACCCCCAATGATTAAAGTTTCACTTTATGTTTTTGTAAAAAAGCGGTAGATGCGGTGCGTCGCATGGATGGTACAAATGAATGAACCTTCATTTCGCTCGTATCTACTGGCAGTATTGATTTACGGTGCTACTTTATATACGAGTATTTGAATGTTACTTGATACCTTAATTTTCTTTTAATATAATGTATTTAGAATGTTTAAATTTTCAAAATTTTATAAAGGTGGGGTTTATGTGAATCTCGTTCAATCCTTAGCTGAGACAGCCGCAAAGAAAGGGGAGAAACCAGCTTATATATTTATGGATCAGTCGGTCTCGTATGACCAATTAAATGAAATGGTCACAAAGTTTTCTAGTAATTTAGCAAAAATGGGCATCACAAAAGGGGATAATGTTGCATTAGTTGTTGGGAATTCACCACATTTTTTAATCGGGTTATATGGGGTCATGAAAACAGGAGCAACCGTTGTTCCGGTTAACCCAATATATACCGCAGATGAAATGCATTACATTTTACAAAATGGAGACGTAAAAACAATCATCATACTCGACATCCTTCTACCAATTATAGAATCTCTTACAACAAGACTTCCTTCTCTCGAACATATCATCATATGTGAAACCTCATCAGATTTTCAACTTACAGACAACGAAAAAATGAAAACGTTTACCGATTTATTAGGAACTGGAGATATATCTTATGAAGGTCCGCTATTACATGAAGAAGACGTTGCGGTTATTTTATACACCTCAGGAACAACGGGACAACCAAAAGGTGCTATGTTAACGCATAAGAATTTATATAGTAATGCGAGAGACGTTGCGACATATTTACAATATACAGAAGATGACCGTGTTGTAGCGGCGTTACCGATGTTCCATGTATTTTGTTTAACCGTTGCGATTCATGCACCGATTATAAATGGGGCCATCATTTTAATGTTACCAAAGTTTAGTCCCAAAGAAGTATTTCGAATTTGTCGCACATATAAACCAACAATATTTGCTGGTGTACCAACGATGTACAATTATTTATATTTATATGAAGGAGCAAGTGCAGAAGATATGAAATCACTCAGATTTTGCATATCTGGTGGTGCTTCTATGCCTGTTGCTCTTTTGGAGAATTTTGAAAAACGCTTTCAAGTTATTGTTTCAGAAGGATACGGACTATCAGAAGCATCGCCAGTGACGTGTTTTAATCCATTGGATCGGCCGCGAAAACCAGGATCTATTGGAACGAATATTTGGCACGTTGAAAATAAAGTAGTAAATGAACTTGGTGAGGAAGTGCCTGTTGGAGAAGTCGGAGAACTAATTGTTCGCGGCCCGAACGTGATGAAAGGGTATTATAAGGCTCCAGAAGATACAGCAGCAGTGCTTCGGGAAGGGTGGCTATACACAGGTGATCTAGCAAAAATGGATGAAGAAGGTTACTTCTATATTGTGGACCGTAAAAAAGATATCGTTCTTGTCGGTGGATATAACGTATACCCTCGGGAAGTAGAAGAGGTATTGTATAAACACGAGGAAGTAGCCGAAGTAATCGTAATAGGTGTTCCAGATGAAAGTTTAGGAGAAGCTGTACGCGCTTATGTTGTTCCAAAACATGAAAGGGTACGAGAAGAAGAACTCATTCATTATTGTTCGTTACATCTTGCGAAATATAAGGTTCCAAAAAGGATAGAATTTTTGAAGGAATTACCGAAGAACACAACGGGAAAACTACTAAGAAGAGCTTTGAGAGAAAAAGCGATGCAAGTATAAACTAAAAAACAACACTGATTTTATCAGTGTTGTTTTTTAGTTTACTTCTTCTCTACTAGTTTTTTATTTTTCCAATCTAGTACAAATGATTTATGAAATGTTTTTTGAGCTACATCTTTAATATTATTTCCAACCCAGTTACCAGATGCGAATGTAAAGCCAGGACGAAGTGTATAATCGTCAGCATGCTTTGTATAAGCCATTTGGATATGAGACTGATCTGTATCTTTTTCTGAAATGACAACAGCAATCATACCTGGAGAAAAACCGCTATTTGTTAGAGCTGGAAGGTCATTCATTGGGACTAGATTTCCTCGCGCATCTGTTTCATGAGGATACGTACGAGAATACATGAATAATTGGTTTCCATACAAAGCGTGGTAAGAATCGCGTGTGTAAATGCCCCAGTTTTGATTATTATATCCATTAAAGAATACGTTCCATTTTACATGCTTATTTGTTTGATCAATTAAGTTTGTTTTATAGCTTGTTTGTTTATAACTTACGGAATCAGACCAAGTTACTTGACCTGTTGCACCGGATTCGCCACTAGGACCGCTTGGTGTTACAGAGGCTTTAATAGAGCCACCAAGTTGATAAGAAACGCTTGATGTGACAGTCGTTTCTTCCACTGCATTTGTCGGTGCTACATTAAAGAATCGAGACGTATTATCTTGTAAATTCATTGAAACATCATATTGTGATGGATAGCGCAATGTGACACTTGCCCCTGGAACTGGATATCCATCAACAGGTGCATCACTAAGAGTTGGATTGGCTTTCATAAAGCTACCTGTTGTATTAATAACCGCAATTTGCTTATCAGCACTTGGATCATCAATGAAAGTTACTTTTAATGACATTGTCATATTATCTGCTTGTTCGTTATTAAATGTATTATAGCTTGTATGTGTTTTTGCATTTTGACCGATATCTGTTACAACTTGTGAAGTTGTTTGTGCAGCGACAGCCGGTGTGTGCATTACCAGGGCACTACTTGTCAAAACAGCAGATAACGCGAGACATTTTAAATATGTTTTAGAACGTTTCATAGAATCACTTCCTATTTTGTCGATATATGTCGTATTTCGTATATATCGTAGCATGAAAGTGGAAAGAAAATGAGGGGATATGCAAAATTGCATATTGAAAATGAACGAAGGAAATGAAAGAGGAGATATGCACTCTTTCATTTCTATTAATCCTCTTTTAAAATAGAGACATTCCATTTTAAATATTTGACTAAAAGCGAGTATAAATGTTTTAGTGCTTGATAAGATACGCCAGCGATGACTAAGCCAATAAAAAACCCTATCAATACACTATAAACATCTGAAAAATGGATTTGATGAAATCCTTTTATAAATCCTACTATTACTAATAGTAGAGGTGATAGTAATAGTAAAGGAGTAGCAATGATGAGTGCGAGAAGAATTGGCGATAGCAAGAGTAACAAGAAGAAAGCTATCATGATACATATAAAGTTTGCAAAACTTAAGGTCATAACAGACAAGATTGCTATTATCATATTTTTGAGGCTGCGTTTCTGATTCGCGTTGTTTATAGCATATGTAACATTCATTTCTTTCGCGATCGTTTTAGGATTTCCAAGGTTTTTACAAATCTCTTCTTCAGATTTCCCATCCTGCTTACCGCTAATAAAATGAGTTTCATATTCTGATAGAATATCGCTTTTTTCTGAATTCGGTATGTTTCCTAGGGAAGAGCTAAGTTTGTTTAAAAATTCCTTTTTGTTCACTACAATCACCTTCTTTTATGAAATGATTCATCATATTTCAGAATTCAATCTGTTTCTTCGTAAGAATAAATAAGTGGAGAGAACATTCCGTTGCGAAAGCGAGTCGTCCCTCTCTCTTTTTTAAAATGATATGTTCCTGGAATCATTTATCTAATTACTTCCAAATATACCATTAACTACTATATATTTCAAGGTACTGTATTATTATCGGTACTATAAATTGATGAGTACTATATGTATGGATTTTATGTCATCATTTAGGCATAAGAATAAATTTAACACTTCTTCGTAGCGACAATATAGCAAGTCGGTTTTCCATCTTGTTTCTTTACTAGATGAATCATGGAATTGTTTTGTGAAATAAAGTAAAAAACGTCAAGAAAAAAATAGAGCTTTTCTTTATCATAATACATAGAAGGCGGGTGAACAGAGATGGAAAGCTATGAAACACAAATTCAAAAAGCTATTGATTATATTGAAAAAGATGTTATGGAAAAACAAACATTATGCAATTTAGCTCGTATTGCTGGTTTTTCTGATTCGCATTTTCATCGTGTATTTCAGGCGTTAGTTGGTGATCCAGTGATGGAGTATGTTCGGAAGAGAAGGCTTGCCCGGGCAGCTTATCAGCTTTCTCATACGAATGAAAGAATTCTTGATATTGCATTAGAGCATGGCTTTCAATCTCATGAAACGTTCACAAGAGCCTTTAAAAAATTATTTCAAATGACACCAAGTCAATATCGAAAACAAAACATTCAAACACCGATGTACAACAAAGTGAATGTGAGACAGAGAAAATTAAATCCGTATTTAGGGGGAATACAAATGGAATATCGTATTGTGAATAAGCCGGCGTTTTCAGTTGTTGGATATGAATGTAAGACAACGAATAAAGAGGGAAAGAATCATCGAGATATCCCAGCGTTTTGGCAAACTTATATTAAGAAGAATCTTGGGGCAAATATTCCAAACCGCAAGGATATAAGTCAGTGTGTAGAGCTTGGTATGTGTACAGATTTCAATTTAGAAACAGGGGATTTCACTTATATAATCGGGATGGAAGTAACAAGTTTTGAAGGTGTACCAAATGAACTTCTAAAACGAACATTCCCAGAAGCAACGTATGCTGTATTTACAACGCCGAAAGTACCGCATGAAGAGATGGTCCCGTCTATCCATCAAACATGGAACGCAGTTTTCACAGAATGGTTCCCGCATTCTGGATATGAACATTGTGGAAGTGTAGAGTTTGAATTATATGATGAGCGCTGCCATGCAGATAAAAATGAGCTCGTTCAAATTGAGATTTGGATACCAGTGAAACAGAAATAGGAAGAAAAAGGGCGAATCAATGATGATTCGCTCTTTTTATACAGAACACGCAACTACAATTTTGGTTAAGACGTTCTTTTTTGATTCGGAAATGGAAATATGATAGTAATAGATGTTCCTTTCCCAAGTTCACTTTCAATTGAAATCGTACCGTTATGAGCGAGGACAAGTTGCTTTGTAATAGCGAGACCAAGTCCTGTTCCTGCAATATTTTCTTCTGTATTTGTTCCGCGGTAATACCGTTCAAATAATAGTTCTTTTGTTTTTTCATCCATTCCCTTTCCGTTATCTGTAATAGAAAGAGTGAAAGAATCTTTATTTTTTGCCAGTTTGACGAGGGTTTTGGTCGTTTCATTGTTATGTTTTACGGCATTTGCTAATAAGTTTTCAATGATGCGCTGGAACCATTTTTCCTCAATCGAATAATAGATTTTATGGGAACTTGGAACAAATTCAATATTTTGATTTTGAAGCGTAGGGTTATTAATAAATTGTAATAAAATCTTTTGAACAAATTGATTAATTTCAACATGTGAATGTTGAGAAGGAAGCGCATTGTTTTTTAATTGGTATGTTAAGCTTAAATCATCGATTAATGTAGTCATATATTGTGATTTTTCTTTTATGATGTGACCGAACTCTTGAATATCTTTATCAGTCCATTGATACTGGTTAGATTCTAATAAAAGAGAGTAACCGTAAATCGAACTAAGGGGTGTTTTTAAATCATGGGTGAGTCCGGTAATCCATTCTTCGCGTGTTTGTTGAAGTACTTGTCGCATCGCTTCGTTTTTTTTGAGTGTAATTGAAAGATGTTCTAACGTCTTTGTTACATCTTTAAATAAACGGAATGACCATTTTTCTTTACCAGAGCGCCGAAAGCGAATCGGTTTTCCTTTTTTACTAACAGGTTCTTCATATATTCCGCTCGCTATATTTTTGAGCCAACGCATTGTATGTAACAGCGGTTTTCCAAATTTTCTACCGTACCAAATAGAAATAATGACTAAATAGACAAATGTTACAAGAAAAACAACACAGAAAAAGGTAAGGAATTTTTTCGCGATTACATCCTCATCCATTTCAGATGGGTTATAATGAGTATTTTTAGTTGTGATTGTAAATAAAGTTTTGTCTTCCGGATTATAAAGAGTTGAAATATTTTCTTGATGATTCCAAGGCTCTTTTTCAGAAAGTACGGCTTGAATGGCAGAAAGAGGCTTGCCTTGGTTTTCTGGATAAGAAAAAATTTCTTCCCCATCTGCATTGAAAATTTGTAATACAGCATTTGCAGCAGAAAGTTGTTCTTTTTCAGAATCAGTTAAAGAAAAATTTGCTGTGAATGGTGCATTGTGCTCTTTTTGTAGTTTCTGCAACAATTTATTGCTTGGAAGTTGCTCACCATAAATTACAATTGCTTTCTTTTTTCCTAATTCAATATCCCAATAAGCGAATTTATACGGGCTATGTATTTGTTGTCTTAAATATGCAACTAACGATGTTTTTGTGTAAGAATCAGGAACCTCTTTCGGTGTATTATAGTGATATAGTACCTTTCCGTTTTCATCTACAATTTGAAGCCAATCATCCTTTTTTTGAAGCGTTTCTTTTACTTTAGCATTCAATGTAATATGACCGTTTTCGAAAGAAACGTAACTGGAAATTGTTGAATTATCAAATTCTGATACATTTGTTTCCGATAAGGACGAGTTAATCAAAATAGCGAAATATCCGAAGGCAATTACGACAGCAATGAGTAAAGTGAATAAGACAAAAATATGTTGTAGAATAAATTGGATAATTAATCTCTTACTTAAATTCATCGCGATTACCTTCCTGGAATGAATTTATAACCAAGTCCACGAACTGTTTTTATATACTGTGGATTGCTTGGATTGAATTCGATTTTTTCCCGCAGCTTGCGAATATGGACCATCACGGTATTATCATCTCCGTTATAGGCTGGGGCGCCCCAAACTTTTTCGTATATTTCT
Source organism: Bacillus cereus group sp. BfR-BA-01492 (assembly GCF_022662815.1). NCBI lineage: Bacteria > Bacillati > Bacillota > Bacilli > Caryophanales > Bacillaceae > Bacillus > Bacillus cereus group sp. BfR-BA-01492. Next base: position 41,315 of record NZ_JAKUEH010000015.1, on the reverse strand, counting down.
TCTTTAGAAAAGACGTAATTCGGATGTTCACAAAAGAAGAGTAAGAGCTGAAATAGCTGAGCGGAGCATTCTACAATACTGCCATCAACTTTTAATTCAGCAGCATGTTTATCGACCTGAAATCTTCCAAATGAATAGAAATCGGAAGTTTGTATTGTTTTTGGAGTATATTTCAAATGTCTGCGCAGCTGTGCTTTAATCCGAGCAACAACTTCAAGCGGATTGAACGGTTTTGTAATATAATCATCTGCTCCATATAAAAATCCAGATACTTTATCGAGATCAGATGTTTTTGCTGTTAGAAAAAAGATGGGACAATCTGTTTTTTGACGGATAATGGGACAAATATCAAAGCCGGATTGTCCAGGGAGCATCACATCGAGAATCATTAAATCATATGAATGATTTTCAATGAGTAATAAAGCTTCCTCAGCAGAACTTGCGGTTGTAATATGAGAAAACCCTTCTTTTTGTAGAATTGTAGTTAATAGTTGTAAGATTGCTGATTCATCATCAACAAGTAAAATATTTGCATTGTACAAAGTAAAATCCCTCCTAGTTTTCACAAAATATCATAACATTTTCTTGAAAGTTATGGGATTTTTAAGGAAATTTTAAGGTTTTCTTAGTTAAGAAATAAGATTTAGATGATATGATAAAAGTAAACATAGGGGAGGAGATGAGTGTGAATCCGTTTTATTCGATGCGAGCAAGATATTTTTTGATTGTATTTACACTACTAATTTGGCTCGAGCGCAGCAGTAAACAATTGCTCGAACATACCCTTCATATACAAAATTCTTCTATTATAAATCTACTAATATTTTATATACTCCCAGTGATTTGGCTCATGTATGAATATAGGAGAAAAGATATTCCTTTAAGAGCATTTATTAATAGGCAAGAGACATTTCATGTATTGCAAGTTGTATGGATTACCGTTATGCTTTGCCTCTTTAGCTATGGATATTTGATTTTGTATATGTATAGTTTCACATGGATTACGCCGGATTTTATTATGACTGCATTACATCAGCCAATTATAGAAGAGACCGGTGGATATGTATATCAATTTATAACGGTTGTATTTATTGCGCCTATTATAGGTGAATTTGTATTTAGAGGATTTCTTTTTCAGCGTTTTGCAGCAAAGTGGGGAACGGGAAAAGGCATGATTGCAGTTGCCATTCTGTTTGGTTGCGTGCATATTGATTTTCTCGGTGCTACCGTATTTAGCATCGTCCTATCTATTGTATATATTCGCTCGAAAAGCCTACTCATGCCGATTAGTATTCATATGCTAAATAATGGAGTTGTACTGATTGGTTCTAAATTTATGAGTAAAGAAGAGGCGATAAGTTTTGCCGATCTTTCCAACTATACGAACTTTTTCACAGGATTTATGATCTTTATCATTGGGTTAAATTTCGTTTTATTCTTTTTGTTTATGAACCGTCGTTATATGAATGAAGAACTACCAATTGTAACTTTAAATAAGATGTAAAGACTCTAGCGCTTTATGTTTAGGAGAGTTATAGGGATGAAAAAATTCACAGGAAAGATTCTGAAAGAAATGACAAATTCGACATCTATAACAGACATATGTAGTAGAGAAGTTTGTCAGTTTATTCGTCCGGTTATGGATCCGATTGTGTTTCCAGAATTTTATTTGTTTTCAAGTACGAGTCATAAAGAAAGCGCTATATTTCTGCTTATTCTTGTAGGAATCATAATTGTAGTTGGGCTTGTTTTAGAAGAAATCGTAAAACGAATTCTTCTAAAGTATGATAGTAGGGATAGTGGAAATCGAGTAATTTTTAAAAAAATGTTTGAATATATAGTGACCGCTTTCATATTCTTTTATTTTTTTAAAGCAATGATTTATTTTGTCATGCTAAACCGCGGATAGTGCGATTATGAAGGAATGATACTATATAGAAAGGAATGTATATATTTATATGAATGAAACAATGCAATCAAATAAATTTTTCTATGTCATTATGATAAGTTTGATTGTAATTACGACCATAAATGTGAGTTTTCATTGGAATGAAACGTACTTTTTTGTTTATTTGGCACTTCATTTATTAGGATTATTATGTATTTGCGGAGGAATGGTAGCGGAAAAAAAGAGTGCAGATTGTGTCAATTATATGTGTATAACGGGTCTTATTCTGTTGTTAACTGTGCAAGGAATTATGAAATGTAGTTCTATGAACCTTCATAATTTTAGTTTATTGGTAGATATGATTCCGTAGTGGGAAGAGCCTATGTCAAAAGGATACCTTTTGGCGTAGGCTCTTTGTTTCTATTTGTGTCGAATCGCCGATATAGAGAAGGGATTGAAAATTACATGACAATTCCTTAGATTAGCTTGTTCTATTTTGAGAGAAGCGAACTTACAATAATAATAGACAGGCAGCATAGAGGAGGGAATACGGTGAGAAAAGTTATTGGATGGTCGCTTTTTTTGTACGTTGGTTTTGCCTTATTTATATACTGGTATTTATTTGGTTGGAACCATGAAATGATTCCAGACATGTATAAAGGAACGAGCGCTGATCCAGCAACCTTTATGAATGCGAAAGAACTTGCATTAAGCCAAGATTTTTCAAGAGTTAAAAATTTGCTGTTTTTTTTATCTGTGCCTCTTGAATGGATGATTTTATTGTTTGTTCTCGTTTTAGGGGTATCAAATAAATTTGAGAAATGGTCAAAAGAAACGACGAAGGTAAAAGTTATACAAATTGCGATTTACTTATTTTATTTATCATTACTTACAACGGCGCTTTCATTACCACTGCAATGGTTCGGGCATCAAGTATCTATTGATTACGGTATTTCAACACAAACAACAGCGAGCTGGATACGAGATCATGTTCTTGATTTTTGGATCAATTATGTAATGATGTTTCTGATCGTTTCCGTTTTATTATGGCTAATGAATAAATTCCCGAAGCGCTGGTGGCTAGCAGGTTGGGCATTATCTGTACCATTTACAATCTTTTTAACATTTGTACAGCCTGTTTTAATTGATCCGCTTTATCATGAGTTTTCAACTTTAAAAAATAAAGAATTAGAAACGAAAATTTTAGCAATTGCAGATCAAGCACATATCCCTGCGGAACATGTATATGAAGTGAATATGTCAGAAAAAACAAATGCATTAAATGCATACGTGACAGGGATTGGAAAGAATTCACGCATTGTATTATGGGATACGACGCTTCAGCAGTTAAAAGATAAAGAAATTTTGTTTATTATGGCGCATGAAATAGGACATTATGTCATGAAACATATATATTGGGGCGTAGCCAGTTATATTGTTTTAACATTTATCGGCATGTACCTTATCAGCCGCATTTTAAATCTTTGCTTGCGAAAATGGGGAGATACATTGCGAATTTCAAAGCTTGCCTGCTTGTCCATTCTCCCTTTATTTTTCTTAATTTCCTCTGTATTATCTTTTGCCGCAAGTCCGGCGACAAATTATGTATCTCGCATTGAAGAACGTGCGGCTGATCAATATGCATTACATATGACGAAAGATGGTAAAGCAGGAGTAAAAACATTCCAATATTTATCCAAAACAAGCCTTAGTCAAGTAAATCCACCTGCTTTAGTAAAATTTTTCTTATATACACACCCACCTATTTTTGAAAGAATTCACACATTTGAAGAATATGAGAAGCAGAAAAAATAAAGAAGTGGCGGTTATGCTACTTCTTTATTTTTAGTAAATAATTTTTGGTAAAATTTTTCATTGATTTTTTCGCTGATTTTTTCAATAATAAGCTATAAAATTTTAAAAATCCATATATAGAGGAGTAAAGTTGTATTTATGCGTTTTTTACGAAATTTGAAAGTAAAATATAAGTTATTTTTACTCATTTCATTAGCTGTTCTCGGTTTCATTGTGATGAGTTGCGTAGCAATGAACTCGATGAATCAGATGAAACAGAACACAAAAATTGTTGTAGATGATTATCAATATTCTAATGTCTTGTTGGAAAGTATGCTTCGCACACAAAATTCATTAGAATATAATTTATTAACATTAATGACGATTTCACAAACTCAAAGTGAAGAGAGGAAAGAGATTGTCAAAGATATTGAAGATGACCTGAAGAAATATGATTCTTTATTGAAAGAATATGATGATGGCTTTAATTTAAGTAAGCAAGAAGATGAACTGTTTCAAAAGATGAAAAAGGTTGTACCAGATTATAAGAATACATATGAAAGTTTGTTTGGAAAAGAAAAGCTGATACATGATCCACAACATATAAATGAGTTTCGAGAAGAACTCAAACCAAAAGGTGTTGAGCTGGCTCGTTATACAGGTGATTTAGAAAAATATGTTGCAGATTTAGCAGATAAAGTATTCGATGATTCTCAAAATATGGTGGAACAATCTATTACAAGTTTTATAGTGACTGTAACTGCTAGTACAATTTTAATCTGTATATTAAGTTATATCATTAGTAGGTTAATCGTCACGCCTTTACAAACTGTAAGTACTATGATGGGAAGAGTAAAAGAAGGCGATTTAACGGTATATGGAGATTATAAAGCGAAAGATGAATTAGGTATATTAGTTAATGATTTTAATGGGATGATTGATGGTTTAAGAGAGAATATGAAGGAAGTTGAAAAGAACATTCAACTATTATCGCAGCACTCTCATTCAGTTGTTTCTGCATCAGAAACGTCGCATCAAGCCGCTAAACAAATTATAGTAGATATTGAAGAAGTGGCAAGTGGTGCGGAGAGTCAAAAGAAAGCGACAGAACAAACTGCGTGTGCAATGGAAGAATTGACACAAGAGATACAAGGAATCGTGGATATCTCTTCATCTGTAAATGAATTATCTTCTCAATCTGCATTAGAAGCGGATAGAGGAAATCAATTTATGAAGCAGATGATTCAACAAATGGATACAATATATGGTTCTGTCCAGCAAGGTGTGAAACAAGTAGGAAATATGAAAGTCCAATCGGAAGAAATTGTAAAAATTATTGATGTGATACAAGAGATTGCCTCACAGATTAATTTATTAGCATTAAATGCGGCGATTGAGGCTGCACGTGCTGGAGAAAGTGGTAGAGGTTTTGCGGTTGTTGCTGATGAAGTAAGACAGTTAGCGGAGCAGTCTAGTGAATCGGCAAAACAAATTGAACAACTTGTTGTCCAAGTTATGGAAGTAACGAATCATACAGTTGAGATGATGGGGAAAGTAGAAGAGGATGTTCAGCAAGGTACAAAAGTAGCGATGCGTACAGAAGAAGTATTTGGAAAGATTACAGAAAAAGTTCAACAAGCATCGCTTCAAATTGAAAGTGCCTCTAGATCTACGGATGAAATGGCTGCAAGTAGTGAAGAAATTTCTGCTTCAGCAGAAGAAATGGCTCACATTGCCCAAAGATCATCTGACCGTACCGATACAGTAAAACAATCTATCCTAAAGCAGGAAGAATCAGTCCAAACTATTTCTACTGCAATTGAGCAACTCCATATGATAGCAGGTGGATTGAAGAAAATTGTTTCTCAATTTACCTTACAAAAATAAGGTAAAACGCTCGTTAGTAGAATAATATTTATAAAGACATGTTAAGTATTCTTAATATGTCTTTTATTCTATATTTTTACAAATGATAATTTATAAGATATAATTTTAAAAATATTCCGTTTATTCTCTCGGAAGAAGGAATGGTTAGGGGGGATATCTTTTGTTTTCAAAGTATAAAGTAAAAATGCAATCATCAATGCCAGCACTAAAAATGATAGTATCCATGTCTATTTTTGGATCAATTGGATTTTTTTCCGTTCAAACGAACTTACCATCTTTTGAATTAGTATTTATACGTTGTATTTGTGCGACAGTGTTTTTAACTTTATGTTGGATTGTCACAGGGCAGTATAAAGAGGAGAAATGGAATCGGAAAGAAATAATGCAAATATTAGCGTGTGGTATATTTCTCGTTTTTAACTGGGTGTTCTTATTTAAAGCGTTTGAGGTTATGTCGATTACAATCGCTATCTCTGTATATCATCTTGCTCCCATTATTGTATTAATAATTGGAAGTTTCGTATTTAAGGAGAAATTAACGATATTCGCGATTATTTCCATTGTTATGTGTTTTGTTGGAACTGTATTTGTTGCGGGAGTAGACGGGAGTATTTCGATGGAGAAACTCATGTCATCCGGAATGGTCTGGGCTCTTCTAGCAGCTTTATTTTACGCATTTACAACCCTTTTAGGAAAGGGAATTTCACAGACGAGTGCATACGCAATGACATTTCTGCAAACCTTTTTAGGAATCTTTCTTTTGTTACCATTTGTCGATTTTCATGCATTTCAAGGACTGACAGAAAAGAATTGGTTGTATATAACAGCAACAGGCCTTATACATACAGGGTTTGTATATTATCTGTTTTTTGATAGTTTAAGAGACTTGCCAACAAGACTCATTTCTGTATTAGTATTTTTAGATCCTGGTGTGGCAATTTTATTAGATACGGTATTTACAGGGTTTAGACCAACAATGCTGCAAGTAATTGGGATTATTTTTATTTTTGCTGGAATGGCATTTACGTTTCGAAAATCAGAAGTAGAAACAGTGCTTGAGGAAGAACATGCGTATTCAAAGTGATAAAAAGTTAGAAATAGAAAGAAGCCTGTCTAAAACGTATAAGTTTCGGACGAGCTTTTTTATTTTTTCATAGCGGTAAAGTGCGGGATTTGTCGTTTGATCGATATCGTATAATTTTGCGTTTTTTGTCTATATCATGAACTTTTCATAAGAGAAGGATAGGGATGAAATGGTGTAGAATATATATTATATAACATCCTTGTAAGAGGTTTCATTAGTCCTTTTTAAAAAGAAGGAGGAATAAAAATAGAAGTAAAAAAGCAAGGATGACGATTCTTCAAAACAATTTGTACCCGATTTACATTTTTAATATGAATTGCCCCTCTTATAATCGTAAAATCCGCAATAATGGATATTAAAGCATGTTTGATCTGTTCATATGATTTGTCAATGAAGCATATGTAGTTATGAATAATCGAATGCAATCTATTCTTTTCTTATTGTGTATCAATAGAGATAAAGGAGAGAGGAAAATGAAGAAAAAAGTATGCCGTGTGATGACTACAGCAGCTATTGTTGGTGGGTTATTGATAAGTGCCGGTACGGCTCCAATTAGAGCGGAAGAGTACCCTGAGATGATCGTGTTTGCGGATGTTCCAGTAGGGCATTGGGCATATGATGATATTATGGATTTAGTTTATCATAAATTTCTTGAAGGATATGGAAATGGTAAATTTGGTGTAGGAGATTATGTAACACGTGAACAAGTGGCAGCAGTTATATATCGTACACTTCAACTTGAACATAAAGGACCGTTAAAAAACCCCTATCATGATATTTCCGAACGATCTACAATGTTTCCAAAAGAGATTTTAGCCTTGACAGAGCGCGGTATTTTTAAGGGGAATGAAAATGGAAACTTTAGACCGACAGCACCGTTAACACGTGCGGAAATGGCACAGATTCTTACAAGAACATTCGAATTTGAAGTAAAGCGTCAACATACGTTTCACGATGTGCCCGATAATCATTGGGCAAAAGATGCAATAAGTGCTTTACAATCAAACAAAGTTGTAATTGGAACTGGAAATGGAAAATTCGAACCAAACGCATTTGTAACACGTGAACAATATGCGAAGTTTTTAAATCAAGCTATTATTCGTTATCATATAAAAGATGAAGTAGATGCATAATGAACTTTTGCATGATTAGGAAAAAGTGCAATGATTTTTTAATTGCACTTTTTGTTGTATGTATTTATTATCTATAATGTAATAAATAAAATTATAGATATTAAAAATGATAGAAAGAAATATAGTAAAGAACCCTTGATATAAAAGTATTTTTACTTTAAATCATGATATTGTATTAGATTGATTATCAAGTTGATAAATAAAAAATTATATGTAATATAGTTCATAAATTTGTCACGAAGATGGCGAATTTGTGCCTTGTCTCTCCTGTATCAATTATTTATATTAAAACAAAATACATATACACATAGAGGAGAGACTGTAGTGAATAAGAAATTTTTGAAAGTAGTCGCATCATTAACGATCATGGGAAGCGCTTTATTTAGTGCAGAGAGTTTGACTGTAAAAGCTGAAAGTACGCCGGTTGTATTTCATGATGTACCACAAGATCATTGGGCTTTTGATGCAATCTATGATTTAGGAAACGCGGGAATTATTGCGGGATATGGTCATGGTATTTTTGGACTAGGGGATCATGTAACACGTGAACAAGTCGCGGCATTAATTTATCGTAGTATGGAAGGTATGGAAGAGCAAGGGGAATATGAAAATCCATACGGTGATCTTGATGAGTATGGATCAACATTATTCTTGAAAGAAATTTTAGCTTTAACGGAAATGGGCATTTTCCAAGGGGATGAGCAAGGGAATTTTAGACCGAAAGATACGCTAACACGTGCAGAAATGGCCCAAGTTATTGCGACTGCTTTTGATTTAGAGGTGAAAGCTCCGCATAGTTTCAACGATGTTCCAGCAAATTCATGGGCAAAAGACGCAATTAGTGCTGTACAATCCAATCAGATTGCAGCAGGAATTGGACAAGGGAAATTTGCTCCAGAGATGAAGGTAACGCGTGAGCAGTATGCTCAATTTTTATATAATGCAATTATTAATGAACATGCTGAATAATAAATAAGGAATGGAGAGAAAAGAACCTGTGCCAAAAGGGTGTACAAAAAACCTTTTGGATGCAGGTTTTTTTCTTTTTATCATATCGACCGAACGACAAATTTCACCATAAAAAACATTTAAATTTTCAAAAAAATCACTTCCTTTTCTGAAAATTTGTTATATAATATAAAACATAAAAACAAAACTGTTATAAAACAGTTTTTAAAAAAGGGGATGCTAATATGTCAACGCAAACTTCACGAGTGACACTCGCTGGAGAATTATTACCATCGTACAACGAAATTTTGACACCGGAAGCGCTTACTTTTTTGAAAGAGTTGCATGAGAATTTCAATGAACGCCGTATTCAGTTATTGAAAAAACGAGAAGAAAAACAGAAAAGAATCGATGCGGGAGAGTTTCCGAAATTTTTACCAGAAACAGCACATATACGTGCGAGCGATTGGACAATTGCGCCGCTTCCGCGCGATTTAGAAGATCGACGCGTAGAGATTACGGGACCAGTAGATCGAAAGATGATTATTAATGCTTTAAACTCTGGAGCACATCTTTTTATGGCAGATTTTGAAGACTCGAGCTCACCAACATGGAAAAACATAATAGAAGGTCAAATAAACTTAAGAGATGCGGCTAAAGGAACGATTTCATATAAGAGCCCAAGCGGGAAAGAATACCGCCTTGGCGATCAAACAGCTGTACTTATTGTACGTCCGCGCGGTTGGCATTTAGAAGAAAAACATATGCAAGTTGACGGGAAACGTATGTCTGGAAGTCTTGTAGACTTTGGGCTGTACTTTTTCCATAATGCGAAAACTTTAATTGAAAAAGGAAGTGGTCCATATTTTTACTTACCAAAGATGGAGAGTTATTTAGAAGCTCGTTTATGGAATGATGTATTTGTATTTGCGCAGAAGTATATCGGTATTCCAAATGGCACAATTAAAGCGACGGCACTGCTTGAGACGATCCATGCTGCATTTGAAATGGACGAAATTTTATATGAATTACGCGATCACTCCGCTGGATTAAATTGTGGGCGATGGGATTATATCTTTAGCTTTTTAAAATGTTTCCGCAATCATAAAGCATTTTTGCTTCCAGACAGAGCGCAAGTTACGATGACAGTACCGTTTATGCGCGCGTATTCTTTGAAAGTCATTCAAACGTGTCATCACCGAAATGCACCAGCGATGGGGGGCATGGCAGCACAAATTCCAATTAAAAATAATCCAGAAGCAAATGAGACTGCCTTTGAAAAAGTGCGGGCCGATAAAGAGCGCGAAGCTTTAGATGGGCATGATGGAACTTGGGTTGCTCACCCAGGACTCGTACCGGTTGCGAAGGAAGTATTCGATTACATTATGAAAACACCAAATCAAATATTTAGAAAACGGGAAGAACTGCATGTAACAGAAAAAGATTTATTAGAAGTACCTATGGGAACGATTACAGAAGAAGGACTGCGTATGAATATTAGTGTCGGCATTCAATATATTGCGTCATGGCTAAGTGGACGCGGGGCAGCGCCTATTTATAACTTAATGGAAGATGCGGCGACAGCGGAAATATCAAGAGCGCAAGTGTGGCAGTGGATTCGTCATGAGGAGGGGAAACTGAATGACGGTCGTAACGTTACGTTTGCTTTAGTAGAACAACTGAAGGCGGAAGAACTAGCAAAAATAGAGAAGGAGATTGGGAAAGAATCATTTGAGAAAGGTAGATTTGTAGAAGCGACAAAGTTATTTACTGATTTAGTGCGTAAAGATGAGTTTGAACCATTTTTAACATTACCTGGCTATGAAATTTTATAAAAGAAAAGGGGATGGAAGAAATGAAAAACGAAAGAATTCAGAAGTTGCAAGAGAATTGGGAGTTAGATGCACGCTGGAAGGGGATTACGCGTCCTTATTCTGCTGAAGATGTCATTCGTCTTCGCGGGTCAATTGATATTGAACATACATTGGCGCGCCGTGGTGCGGAGAAACTTTGGAACATGCTTCATACAGAAGATTACATTCATGCGCTGGGAGCGTTAACAGGTAACCAAGCGATGCAACAAGTAAAAGCGGGGTTAAAAGCAATTTACTTAAGTGGTTGGCAAGTGGCAGCGGATGCGAATTTATCTGGTCATATGTATCCGGATCAAAGTTTATATCCGGCGAACAGTGTACCAGCTGTTGTCAAACGGATGAATCAAACGCTTCAGCGCGCAGATCAAATTCAGCATATGGAAGAGAGCGGGAATATCGACTACTTCGTGCCGATTGTTGCTGATGCGGAGGCTGGATTTGGCGGACAATTAAATGTATTTGAATTAATGAAAGGCATGATTGAAGCAGGAGCAGCAGGTGTTCACTTCGAAGATCAATTATCTTCGGAAAAGAAATGCGGACATTTAGGCGGAAAGGTATTATTACCAACACAAACAGCCGTGCGCAATTTAATTTCAGCACGGCTAGCGGCAGATGTAATGAGCGTACCGACAATCATTGTTGCAAGAACAGATGCGGATGCAGCAGATTTAATTACGAGTGATATCGATCCGGTCGATCAAAAGTTTATTACAGGAGAAAGAACGCCAGAAGGTTTTTACCGTACAAAAGCGGGGCTTGACCAAGCAATTGCGCGCGGCTTAGCATATGCACCATATGCAGACCTTGTTTGGTGTGAAACATCTGAACCAAATGTAGAAGATGCAAAGCGCTTTGCTGAAGCAATTCATGAGAAATATCCAGGGAAATTACTAGCGTATAACTGTTCGCCATCCTTTAACTGGAAACAAAAATTAGATGAAAAAACAATTGCCAACTTCCAAAAAGAAATCGCATCATACGGTTACAAATTTCAATTCGTAACGCTCGCTGGATTCCATTCTTTAAACTACGGCATGTTTGAATTAGCACGCGGTTATAAAGAGCGCGGCATGGCAGCATACTCTGAATTGCAACAAGCAGAATTTGCTGCTGAACAATACGGCTACTCCGCAACGCGTCATCAGCGCGAAGTAGGAACAGGTTACTTTGATGAAGTCGCGCAAGTGATTACAGGTGGTACATCTTCGACAACGGCGCTGAAAGGTTCTACGGAAGAGGCGCAGTTTACAAAATAAGTGAAGGGACAGGTGTCGATACTAGGCACCTGTTTTCTATTGAAAAGATCCTTTTTGTATATCTGTTTTGTTTTTGGGGGCATAAAATTCTTACATGTAACGCTATTTTATAGGGCATACAAAAAATTGGAAGATTTATTTTTGAAAAAAAGTGTACATCTTATTTTTATTATGTTATACTAATCTCAGTTGAATAATTAAATTAAGCAATCCATATATTATCAAGTGCTGAAAACGAACGAGAAAAAGTATGTGAGAACTGTTTTATGTTTCGTATTTGATAATGTGTGGATTCTTTTTTTACATGAAAAACTAAAAAAATGTATTTTCTTAGGAGGAAATAAGAATGACAGTAACAGGACAAGTAAAATGGTTTAACAATGAAAAAGGATTTGGCTTCATCGAAGTTCCAGGTGGAAGCGATGTATTCGTACATTTCTCTGCAATTACAACTGAAGGTTTCAAATCTTTAGAAGAAGGCGAAAAAGTTAGCTTCGAAATCGAAGATGGTAACCGTGGACCTCAAGCGAAAAACGTTGTAAAACTATAATTTTATAGTGTGTGATAAAAAGGATGGCTTTGGCCATCTTTTTTGTTATACATTTTTAACGATATATATATGGTGTAATGATTCCTTTTTCAAGCATGGAAAATCGATTTTAATTTGAAATCATATCTCTATTTGAACGAACGATATCCATTTTTAACACTGGGTATTTTTATGGAAAGAAATAATATCATTTTAAAGTTTGATAAAAGAATGTAAAATAATTGAAAATTTTAATTATTTCGCAAGGGACATGATACAATTATTTGTGCAGCTGCTAATATAAATGAAATTTATAGAAGGAGTGAACACACCATGGATGGTAGAGCTGAGCGCTATGTTGAAAACTATATAGTAAATAAAAAAACGATGGCTTTACTGCCCGTTATTTTAGGGGAAAAAAGTGTAATAACGAGAGTAATTGAAGTGGAAGACTCTTTTTTCATGTTCCAAAAGCCGCTTGATATTGTAGAACGAAGCTGTCGTAAGCATGGATCAAGTTTTTTAGGGAGGAAAGAAGGGACAAAAGAGTTAACACGTATTACTCATAAAGCTCCCATCGCAATCAGTCCCACAGATCAACTCTATTTCTTTCCCACCTATTCCTATTCAAGAAAGGAATGTGCATGGCTCTCTCATTTTCATATTGCAAGCAATAAAGAGTTAACAGACGGCAATCTTATTATTCGATTTATTAATGGGTTTGCAGTGAAATTAGAGATGTCAAAGAGTAGTTTTGAGAATCAACAAAACCGTACAGCAAAGCTGAGAACAGAATATGAAGATCGGAAAGATAAACAAGGAAACTTGCAGTTTAAGCCAGTTGCAAAAGAAGCGATATCAACGTTAAGACCAGCGTATGAAAAAGTCTACCTTGTAAAGGAAGAAGATATAGAAGGAGAATGACTAATAGATCAGGTAAGATGTTCATATAATAAAATGAAAAGAAACCAGATATGATGAAGTACCTGGTTTCTTTTTGTTACATGGAAACGTGAAAGGTGTAACATCCTGTCAAATCATAATAGATAATCATATGACAATCGTGAAGGAGTTTTACATCATCGTATGGAACTTTAATACATACATCTCCATATGTCATATCTACCATTTCCTCTTTATACGAAGCAATGATAAAGTAGGGATAGTGAATATAATAAAGGGGTAAATTGTAGAATGGATTTTCAAACAATCAAAGAATACTTTTCAGCAGAAAATATGGACCAACTTGTCGAGAGTTACCGGGCGTTTGGTCCGCTCCTTGGCATTGGCTTGCCGATGGCAGAAGCACTTATTCCTGTACTTCCACTGATCGTATTTGTTATGGCAAATGCGGTTGCTTTTGGTCTATGGCTTGGATTTTTCTATTCTTGGCTCGGTTCGGTGCTAGGTGCATTTCTTGTTTTTCTTGTCATTCGTAAGTTTGGGCGAAGTCGCTTTTTTTCTTATATCAATAAACATCCGAAAGTGCGAAGTGCAATGGGATGGATTGAACGAAAAGGATTCGCACCTATTTTTGTATTGTATTGTTTTCCATTTACGCCATCTGCATTGATTAATGTAGTCGCGGGATTATCGCGCATTAGTGTAAGGCAGTTTGGATTAGCTTTAATACTTGGAAAACTTGTTATGATTTTCATGTTAAGCTATATCGGTCATGATTTAACTTCTTTTATTCATAATCCTATAAAAACAATTATTGTGATAGGGGTTATTTTTATTCTTTGGTATGTTGGTAAGAAAATTGAAGTGAAATTAGAACTGCATTGAGAAGAGAAGTCCGCACTGTATATACAGCGTCATTGTAGAAAAGGGTGAGGGGAGAGGCTGATGAAGCAAACTTTGAAAAAAGAAAGCGTAGAGTGGATGAGAACGATCCTTATCGGGATACTGCTAGCTCTTTTTTTTCGAACGTTTTTCTTCTCGACTTATGTTGTAGAGGGAAAGTCGATGATGCCAACGCTTCAAGATGGTAATATGCTTGTTGTGAATAAAGTGAGTTATCAAGTTGGAGAGTTACATCGATTTGATGTTGTTGTGTTCCATGCGAATAAAAAAGAGGACTATGTAAAACGAATCATTGGTTTACCCGGAGATCATATTGAATATAAGCAGGATCAATTATATATTAATGGTCAATTTGTTAATGAACCGTATTTAGAAACATATAAGGAACAAGTGAAAGGACGCCAGTTGACAGGAGATTTTAAGTTGGAAGAGTTAACGAAAAAAAAGGTTGTGCCACAAGGGTATATTTTTGTGCTTGGCGATAACCGTCTTGGGAGCTGGGATAGCAGACATTTTGGCTTTATAAAAGCAGATGCGGTTGTTGGAAAAGTCGATTTACGCTATTGGCCGATTAACGAAATGCAAATGAACTTTTCAAAAGGTGAATAGAATGATTTATAATATAGAAAAGAGGAAAAAAGGCAAGCAGTCTCTGTTTGTCTTTTTTCGTGTCCTATAATACAATGATGACAGCAAACTAATGTTCGTTATATAGGTGAAAGGTGGGGTTACATGTCACTTCGATTTGTGATTGGAAGAGCAGGAAGTGGGAAAAGTACACTTTGTTTACGAGAAGTGCAAGAAGAGTTAAAAGAGCGCCCAAGAGGGAAAACGATTTTATACCTTGTTCCTGAACAAATGACATTTCAGACGCAGCAGGCGTTAATAGGAAGTGAA
This sequence comes from Bacillus cereus group sp. BfR-BA-01492, assembly GCF_022662815.1. Taxonomy (NCBI): domain Bacteria; kingdom Bacillati; phylum Bacillota; class Bacilli; order Caryophanales; family Bacillaceae; genus Bacillus; species Bacillus cereus group sp. BfR-BA-01492. Next base: position 26,216 of record NZ_JAKUEH010000015.1, on the reverse strand, counting down.
GAGGTAAAAGCTTCTATTCGTGCACAAGTGTTTAGTTTTTCACGGTTAGCTTGGAAAGTGTTGCAAGAAGTAGGAGGGGCAAGTCGTCTTCATATTGATGAAGCGGGTGTGCATATGTTACTTCGCAAAATTATTGAATCGCGCAAAGAAGGATTATATGTGTTCCAAAAAGCCGCTGAACAAAATGGGTTCTTTGAACATCTTGGCGGTATGATTGCAGAGTTTAAACGTTACAATATAACGCCATCTCATGTATATGAAATGTGGCAACAGTTAGACGCGCATAGCAGTAGCGCCGAACAAAAGTTGCTGGCAAATAAAATATATGATTTGCAGCTATTATATGATGATTTTGAACGAGCTTTAATTGGAAAGTATTTAGATTCGGAAGATTATTTACAGCTTCTTATTGAGAAACTGCCGTTTTCCGAGTATGTAAAGGATGCAGAAATTTATATCGATGGATTTCATTCGTTCTCTCCGCAAGAACTTGAAATTATAAGGCAGTTAATGAGATGCGGAGCAAGGATGACAATTACATTAACGGTGGATGAAAAGTCGTTAGCCCAGCCAGTCAATGAACTGGATTTGTTTTATGAAACAGTGCTGACGTATGAAAAAGTAAAACAAGTAGCACGGGAAGAAAAAGTTGTAATGGAAAAAACGATACCGCTTGTAGAACAGCTGCGGTTTCATTCACCAGCGTTAGCGCATTTAGAAGCTTACTATGAATCGCGTCCGAACGAAAAGTTTTATGGAGAGACGAGCATTGCCATCCATACAGCTGCGAATTTACGGGCGGAAGTAGAAGGAGTAGCGCGAGAAATTCGTAGACTTGTCGCAGAAGAGAAGTATCGTTACCGCGATATTGCCGTACTTCTTCGAAACGGAGAAAGCTATTATGATGTGTTAAGAACATTATTTGCAGATTATGATATTCCGCATTTCATTGATGAAAAGCGCCCGATGTCTCATCATCCGCTAGTAGAATGCATTCGTTCTGCTTTAGAAATGATTAGTGGGAATTGGCGTTATGATGCTGTTTTTCGCTGCGTGAAAACAGAACTTTTATATCCGCTAGATGTAAAAAAAGAAGTGATGCGTGAAGAAATGGATGAATTTGAAAACTACTGTTTGGCATACGGTGTCCAAGGTAAGAAATGGACCGCTGATGAGCCGTGGACGTATCGTCGTTATCGCTCTCTTGATGGAGTGAAAGAGGTGATAACAGATAGTGAACGCCAAATGGAAGAGAAAATGAACCGTCTTCGCGAGATTGTAAGAACACCGGTCATTCGCCTGCAAAAAAGATTGAAACGTGCAAGTACCGTTATGCAAATGTGCGAAGCTGTATATTTATTTTTAGAGGAGCTAGATGTTCCAAAGAAATTAGAAGAGTTACGTGTACGTGCTGAAGAAAGCGGAGATTTCTTATTTGCGACAGACCATGATCAAGTGTGGGAAGAAGTGATGAATCTTCTTGATACATTTGTCGAGATGCTTGGAGAAGAAAGTATGTCTCTATCGGTGTTTATTGATGTGATGACGACAGGGCTTGAGGCACTGCAATTTGCTAATATCCCGCCATCGTTAGACCAAGTATTAATTGCAAATATCGATCGCTCTCGACTTTCAAATATTCGGGCAACATTTGTGATTGGTGCAAATGAAGGCGTGATGCCAGCTACGCCGACAGATGAAGGGATGCTTTCTGATGAAGAAAGAGACGTTCTTGCAGCAGCGGGCGTGGAATTAGCACCAACGACAAGACAAACGTTATTAGAAGAACAGTTTGTGATGTATCAAATGGTGACAAGAGCATCTGAGAAACTATATATTTCTTGTCCTCTTGCGGATGAAGAAGGAAAGACATTACTCGCTTCTAGTTTTATGAAGAAAATAAAGAGAATGTTTCCTGATGTGAAAGAGACGTTTATAACAAATGATGTAAACGACTTATCGCGCGCAGCACAAATTTCATATGTAACGACGCCAGAAGTAACATTGTCATATGTGATGCAACAACTGCAAACGTGGAAACGATACGGGTTTGAAGGCGATTTAGATTTTTGGTGGGATGTATATAATTTCTACGTTACTTCCGATGAATGGAAGCAAAAAAGCAATCGCGTCTTATCCAGTTTGTTTTATCGAAATCGTGCGAAGAAACTAAGTACAGCTGTAAGTCGAATTTTATACGGAGAGAAAATAAAAGGAAGTGTCTCTCGTATGGAATTATTTAATCGCTGTGCGTACGCTCATTTTGCGCAGCACGGTTTATCATTGAGAGAGCGCGATATATTTAAATTAGATGCACCAGATATTGGAGAGTTATTCCATGCAGCGCTAAAGAAAATTGCGGACAAGCTCTTGCGTGAAAACCGGACTTGGGCGGATTTATCCGTAAAAGAGTGTGAGCATCTTTCCATATTAGTAATAGAAGAAATTGCTCCATTATTACAAAGACAAATTTTATTAAGCTCAAATCGCCATGCTTACTTGAAACAAAAATTACAGCAAATTATTTTTAGAACATCGCTTGTGCTGAGGGAACATGCCAAGGCGAGCGGATTTGTTCCAGTTGATTTAGAAGTTCCGTTTGGCATGGGAGGCAATGGTTCATTACCACCGATGGAATTTACATTATCAAACGGTGTGAAAATGGAAGTTGTTGGCCGCATTGATCGGGTTGATAAAGCGGAAGATGAGAGCGGTACATTCCTTCGCATTATTGATTATAAATCGAGCTCGAAAGCGTTAGACTTAACAGAAGTATATTACGGATTAGCATTGCAAATGCTGACGTATTTGGATGTCGTCATTTCTAATGCTGGTACGTGGATGAAGCAGGGCGAAGTCGCATCACCAGCAGGCGTGTTATACTTCCATATTCATAATCCACTTGTTGAGGTGAAAGGTGACGCTTCTGAAGACGAGATTGAGAAAGAAATTTTAAAGAAATTTAAAATGAAAGGGCTCGTACTTGGAGATGCAGATGTTGTTCGTTTAATGGATAACAAACTATCAACAGGAAGCTCTGATATTATTTCAGCCGGGTTGAAAAAAGACGGAAGCTTCAGCGCACGCTCTAGCATTGCAAGTGAACAAGAATTTTCTGTATTGCAAAAATATGTACACCATACATTTGAAACGATTGGAAATGACATTACAGAAGGTGTCATTGATATTGCTCCCTATAAAATGGGGAATAAAGCAGCGTGTACATTTTGTAACTTCCGCTCTGTCTGCCAGTTCGATGAATCGCTGGAAGACAATCAGTTCCGTACATTAAAAAATATGAAAGATAGTGAAGCAATGGAGAAAATTCGAGAGGAGGTTGGGGAATGATGGTAGAAAATTGGCCAGCAAAACCAGAAGGTAGTCAATGGACAGATGATCAATGGAAAGCTGTTGTGGCGCATGGACGCGATATTTTAGTTGCAGCAGCAGCAGGGTCCGGGAAAACAGCAGTACTCGTTGAACGTATCATTAAAAAGATTATTAATGAGGAGAATCCGGTAGATGTCGATCGCTTACTCGTTGTAACATTTACGAACGCAGCCGCGCAAGAGATGAAAAATCGAATTGGAGAAGCGTTAGAGAAAGTGTTAATGGATGAACCGAGTTCACAGCATATACGGAAGCAGCTGAGCTTATTAAATAAAGCTTCCATTTCAACAATTCACTCTTTTTGCTTACAAGTCATTCGTTCCTATTATTACATGCTTGATATCGATCCTCGTTTTCGCATCGCGAATCAAACGGAAAATGAGTTATTAAAAGAAGAAGTGTTAGATGACATATTAGAAGAAGAGTATGGAATAGAAGAGAATCAACTATTCTTTGAACTTGTCGATCGCTATACGAGCGACCGTAATGATGATGATTTACAGCGAATGATTTTGGCACTTCATACAGCAGCAGGAGCGCATCCAAATCCAGAAAAGTGGCTTGATACATTAGTAGAAGCGTATGACGTGGAAGGGAAAACAATTGGAGATTTAATGTATGCTTCTTATTTATTAGAAGATGTGAAATTCCAGCTTGAAACAGCAGAGGAACATATTCGAAAAGCGATGGAATTAGCGATGCTTCCTGATGGTCCTGCTCCGCGCGTCGAGACATTACAAGCGGATCTCGTTTTACTAGAAACGTTATCTCATGCGGCGCAGAAGTCGTGGACAAGTGTATATGGAGCAATGCAACACGTATCGTGGCAAACGTTAAAGCGTATTAAGAAAAGCGATTATAATGAAGATATTGTGAAACAGGTCGATTCGCTTCGCAATAAAGCAAAAGATGAAGTGAAGAAATTACAAGAAGAACTGTTTAGTCGTAAACCAGAAAGCTTTTTACGTGATTTTCAAGAGATGCATCCTGTATTAGGTAAACTCGTGCAGCTTGTTAAAGAGTTCTCGAGCCGGTTCCAAGCGGTAAAACGGGATAAAGGAATGGTTGATTTTACAGATTTAGAACATTTTTGTTTGCAAATTTTAAGCGAGCAAGGTGAAGATGGGGAACTGCGCCCATCGCCAGTTGCACTTCAATACCGCAATAAATTTGCGGAAGTTCTCGTCGATGAATATCAAGATACAAACTTCGTTCAAGAATCCATTATTAAACTCGTAACGAAAGATTCTGAACAAGAAGGTAACCTGTTTATGGTCGGTGACGTAAAACAGTCTATTGTGCGCCCATAAGGGTGTTGCATATTTCACCAGTAGGCGGTGAATTAACTACAGAAACGGTTAAAATACCAACCGACTTATCTCTGCGGGAAACTAAAGGGGGAGTGTAGCATGTCGGGAAAGCCACGAGTTAACCTAAACGGAAAGGTTACGACTGAGTGGCGAGGTATAAAAGATGAGTATGAGGAAGAAGGCTAAACTGCTTGAAGAACAGTCTGAGCGGGGCAATGTTTCCCGTCTAGGAAACCGTTTGAAACCTAGAATCTATCCTGCTTTACGTCATAAACGGAGACGTTAAAGCATGGGGAAGCGTACTAAATCGATGCGCTGACCTAGTTTCTGAATGAATAGGATGGACGCACCCATAGATATGGGGAAAAGGATGAACGTTCCTTCCGACAACTTATCGAGCCTGTATGCAACATACTAAATGGGGATTACCTAAGTTGGAACGCCAATAAAGGCTATGTACAAAGGTACTGAATATCCAATATGGTAACGGAGTCCTCGTAGTAGTCCGAGATGGGGAAAGCCCATTACATGGCGAAGGGGGACAGCTTACAAAGTATAAACAATGATGAAAGGAGCGAAATGCTCTATGCAAAATTCGGAAGTTGTATTATACAATCTATCCAAACAAGCTAGTAAAGAAGATTATTGTTATGACAGGTTGTACAGAAACATGTACAACAAAGAGTTCTATATTAAAGCCTATACAAAGATATACAAAAATAAAGGTAGCGCAACAAAAGGAATAGATGAAGAAACGGCAGATGGTTTTGGAGATGAAAAGATAGAATCTATTATCTCTTCATTAAAAGATGAAACGTACCAACCAAAACCAGTAAGAAGAGTAAATATCCCAAAGAGTAATGGTAAAACAAGACCACTTGGTATCCCAACTTTCACCGACAGAATCGTTCAAGAAGTATGCAGGATGATACTAGAGGCAATATACGAACCAACATTTTCAGAGTTCTCTCATGGCTTCAGAGAAAAACATAGTTGTCACTCGGCTCTCATTCAAATCAAAAATACGTTTACTGCGGTTAACTGGTTTATCGAAGGGGACATAAAAGGGTTCTTTGATAACATAAACCATCATGTACTCATCAATATACTTCGCAAGAGGATAAGCGATGAACGCTTTATCCGGCTCATATGGAAATTCCTAAGAGCGGGGTATCTCGAAGATTGGAGATACAACAACACATATAGCGGAACGCCGCAGGGGGGAATTGTGAGCCCGATCTTAGCAAACATATATTTGAATGAGCTTGATTATTTTGTGATAACTGAACTGAAACAAAAGTTTGATCAAGGAAAGCCAAAGAGTCGTAAACGAAATACGGAATATCGTAAATATGATATGAGAAATCAAAGGCTTAAGAAAAAAATTGATACGATAAGTGATAAAGCAATGAGAGAAACAATGATACAGGAATATAAGGAGAACAAGAAGAAACTTCTAACCCTGCCCTACTATGAACCTAATAATGAGGAGTATAAAAGTCTTAAGTATGTAAGATATGCAGATGACTTCCTCATAGGGGTAAATGGGAGCAAGGAAGATTGCCAACACATAAAAAGTGTGATTAGCAAGTTCCTAAGTGAGAAACTTGAACTAGAAATGTCGGAAGAAAGGACTCTTATTACACATAGTACAAAATCCGTGAAATTTTTAGGATACGACATTAGTATAAGTCGTGATTTAGCGGTAGCAAAAGACAAGAACAATGTGGCAAAAAGAAAGTACCGTGGTTACGTACAATTACGAATACCAAAAGGGACGATAGAAAGAGTCATTGTGGATAGAAAGATGGTCAAAGATATCGATGCGAAGCAATGGGATATGCTTCACAGACCGAGACTTCTAGGTCTATCAGATTTAGAAATAGTGGAAACATACAATGCCGAGTTAAGAGGTTTATATAATTATTATTCCTTAGCTGAAAATGTATCAAAGAAAATGTGGCAGTTGAAATACGTCATGGAATATAGCTGTTTGAAAACACTTGCTAATAAATACAAATCCACAGTCGCCAAGATGAAAACAAAATACAAACAGGGCAAGTACTGGGGGATAAAGTATCAAACGAAACATGGAGAAAGAATAGCTTATTTCTATAAAGACGGTTTTACTAAACGAAAAGTTAGCCATAAAAAAAATATTGATACAAAACCTAACCTTTATGTATAAAGGGAAAACAGATTTAGAACAAAGATTGAATGCAAAAGAATGTGAACTCTGTGGAGATAATCACCCTGATACGAAATTTGAAGTTCATCATGTCAATAAGGTGAAAAATTTAAAAGGTAAAACGTATTGGGAAATGATGATGATCGCAAAGCAGAGAAAAACATTAGTTGTATGTAAAAAATGTCATAACGAAATTCATAAAACGAGAGGATAGATATTTGTAAGTGGAGAGCCGTATACTCTGAGAGGAGTACGTACGGTTCGGGGGGGAGTGTCTGGAAACCTACTGTAGAGATACAGTAAGGCGTTGGGTGCTTACCCTACTATCGCTTTCGATTAGCAGAACCCGGCTTGTTTTTAGGAAAATATAAACGCTTTACACAAGAAGGATTAGAAGGCGGAATGAAAATTGATTTGGCGAAAAACTTCCGCAGCCGTCATGAAGTATTATCTGGTACAAACTTTATCTTCAAACAAATTATGGGCGAAGAAGTTGGTGAAATTGCGTATGATGCTGATGCTGAATTAAAGTTAGGTGCGAGTTATCCAGACGGAGAAGATGTAGCGGCAGAACTATTATGCATTCACCAATCTGAAGAAGAAGTGCTAGATGGAGAAGAGGGGGAAGAAGTAGAAAAAGCGCAGCTGGAAGCGCGTCTCATTGCGCAGCGCATAAAAGCGATGGTTGACTCAGGATATACAGTATATGACCGGAAAACGAATGAAATGCGCGCGGTCCAATATCGCGATTTTGTTATTTTACTGCGCTCGATGCCGTGGGCGCCGCAAATTATGGAAGAGTTAAAACTGCAAGGAATTCCAGTATACGCAGAACTTGCAACGGGTTATTTTGAAGCGACAGAAGTAAATATTATGATGAATGTTTTCCGCGTTATTGATAATCCAGTGCAAGATATTCCGCTAGCAGCTGTACTTCGTTCGCCAATTGTTGGGCTAAATGATGCGGAACTTGCGATGCTTCGTGCACATGCAAAGAAAGGCTCTTTTTATGAAGTGATGCGCTCGTTCTTACGAGGAGCACCGCTTGAAGAAGAGAAAAAACTGCATGAAAAGCTAGAATGGTTTTATCACTTACTGCAAGAATGGCGTGAGTTCGCGCGTCAGCAACCTCTTTCTGACTTAATTTGGAAAGTGTACCGTGAAACGGGGTACTATGACTTTGTCGGCGGATTACCTGGCGGAAAACAACGCCAAGCAAACTTGCGTGTTTTATACGATCGCGCAAGGCAGTATGAGGCGACATCATTTAGAGGGTTATTCCGCTTTTTACGCTTTATTGAGCGCATTTTAGAACGCGGTGATGATATGGGAACTGCAAGAGCTCTTGGAGAGCAAGAAGATGTCGTTCGTATTATGACCATTCATAAAAGTAAAGGATTAGAGTTCCCGGTTGTGTTTGTGGCAGGGCTTGGCCGTCGTTTTAATACGCAAGATTTAATGCAGCGTTTCTTATTGCATAAAGATTTCGGATTTGGTTCACAATTCATTGACCCGCACAAGCGAATTAAATATACCACATTATCACAATTAGCGATTAAACGAAAAATGAAACGCGAGTTAATCGCGGAAGAAATGCGTGTATTATATGTTGCGTTAACGCGTGCAAAAGAGAAGCTAATTTTAATTGGAACGGTGAAAGATAAGGAAAAAGAAATGGAAAAATGGCTTGATACGCGGGAGCATACAGAATGGTTACTACCAGATTATGTACGCGCGAGTGTGTCATGTTATTTAGATTGGATTGCTCCTTCCTTATACCGACATCGAGATAGTGAAATGCTCCTTGAATTAGGACAAGGTAATATTCCAAATGAAATTTATGAGTATGATACAAGCTGGAAAATAGAATTCATTGATGGCAAAACGTTACTTGCACCAGAGCCAGCTCAAGAAGAAAAGCAAGAGTTGTTAGAAGCGCTGCGTGAGAAAAAGGCTGTTCCGTTAGAGAGTGAACGAAAAGATGAAGTATATGACCGATTAATGTGGAAATACGAATACGAGGATGCAACGCTTCAACGTGCAAAGCAATCTGTTACGGAAATTAAAAGAAATTATCAATCGGAAGATGGAAGTGATACGGCCTTTATTCAAAAGCTGCGCGCGCCAATTCGAACACGTCCGCGTTTTATGGAGAAAAAAGGTTTAACATATGCAGAGCGTGGAACAGCCGTTCATGCCGTTATGCAGCATGTTGATTTGAAGCAGCCTGTTACAATTGAATCTATTCAAGAACAAATCTCAAAAATGGTGAATAAAGAGATTTTAACCTTTGAACAAGCAGAAGAAATCAGTGTCGAAAGAATAGTGGCATTTTTTGAGAGTCATATTGGAAAACGAGTATTAGAAGCGAAAAGTGTTGAGCGAGAAGTACCGTTTACGATGATGCTTTCAGCAGAAGAAGCGTATCAAAATTGGCAAGGTAAGAGCGAAGAGGCGATACTCGTACAAGGGGTGATCGACTGTATGATCGAAGAAGAAGATGGTATTACGTTAATCGACTTCAAAACAGATACGATTGAAGGGAAATTTCCGGGCGGATTCGATCAGGCGAAACCGATTTTAGAAGAGCGCTATAAAGTACAGCTTTCCTTATATGCAAAAGCACTAGAAAAAACGTTACAACACCCTGTAAAAGAAAAATGTTTATACTTCTTTGATGGAAATCATGTAATTACGATTGAGGAATAGAAATAGTGTGAGAAAAGAACGGTGTAACATGGCGGCTTGGAAATAAAGAATGGCATGTAAAAAAGTAGGAGAATCGTCTCCTACTTTTTTTATGCTGTCACGATTTGGTCTTGGTCTGCTACATCAGGGTCAAATGTATTTGTTGCGCTTACACCGTTAAATGTGTTGATAACAAAAGCGACATTTGAAGCACCTGAGCCATTGTAGGCTTTCGTATTTTCTTTTGGAGAAACATTATAAAAATCACCTAAGTTAAAAGAGCCATTACTGTTTTGCACGATAAGGTTTCCGACAACAGATGGCATAAGATTCCCCCACTTCATTCGTCTTCTTCTCAACATTATATGGGTGATGTTTCAAAAGGTTCATTCATATATTGACGGATTTGCATAATCCGAGAGTTGCTAAATACATAGTCAACAGAGCCGATTTGAAAACAAGCTGAATTTAATAGTGTGAGTAAGTTGACATCGTTTATTTCGATAAAAGGACATTCGTTTGTAATATTCAGTTTGACATCGGTTGAACGTTTTGGGATTGTAATATATTTATCAGTAAACAGTTTAAAAGCATCAAGTCGACCTTCACCTTTTAAATAAAAAGGGATTTCTCGATGCACCGCAAGTGCTCTACTTTTTAATGCCATTTGATTTGCATCTCCGACTTGGAAGACGGCGCTAATCCCCATCGATACGACGGAAGCATTTTGTACTACCGAGACATGTCGAAACATAAGTGTTCTTCTCCTTAACCTGGAGTAGAAGGAACATCTGTAACAAGTGGTACAAACGGTCCTTCTGTCACAGATTCAAACGGCGTATCAAGAATAGAGGAGAGAATAAGGAGATTTGCGTCTCCAATTAAAAAAAGGGAGGAAGAAGATACCCCATTTGTTTTAATTTGCCCTACTTTCATTTCACGGTTGATCACATTTAAGTTCATATACTTACTCCTTTCGGAAATTACCTGGTATATGTTGAATAAAGGAAAGAAAAGCTTTATCAATATCCTGCTTCATCGCTTGAATGATGACAGCATGCAACTGTTCTGGATTCGAGGTGATATCGTCATATGGCTGCACTTGGGATAAGTAGTAAGGAAGGCGATGTTCCATTTGTTTTTTAATATCATCTATCATCATTTGACGATACATTTCATCAAGAGGTGTTCCTTCCTCTCTTTCGAAATGAAGAATTCTATTATATGCTTCTTCATCTAAATAACGATGCATTTCTTGAATGATGCCTTGATAAAAATCTGGATGAATATCTTGTTCTGTTTCAGGGTTTACTTTCAATGTTTCTGTATCCACTTGAAAGTCTTCAATTTGTTGTCCTGTCTTAGCAAAAGGATTTAAGCCAATATTTAATGTCCCATTTAAATTTTCTACTTTTAACTGATCGAATTTGTATTCCACTTTTCCTATGGAAGAGGAGGGACGACTTTTTAATTCTTCAAGTTCTTCTTGTAATGTATGCACTTGTTGTTCTAAGGCATGAATGGTGTTTTGTTGCTGTTGAAGAATTTGTTGAAATTGCTGTAAATAAATATATACATCTTGATTCATGAAATATAATCTCCTTTTCAATAGGGAGGGTGTATGCTATATATTTATGATGCAACTCGTTTAAGAAGAACTAGTTGTTGGGTTAATCGAAATCATTTGTCCTTTTGCTTTGAGCGGACGGACGGGTGCTGTAAAACCTCCTGTATTTGAAAATTTGGAGAGGGATTTAATACTTCCAGCTGTTCCAATTTGAAAAATAGAAGACGTTGTAATGCTATCTATTTGAATTTTGTTAATGATAATACTCTGCTGCACATAGAAGTTCAATTTGTTATAGCCTCCTTTTAATTCGTCCCTACAATCGCTTGGTCAACGACATCGGTATCATTAACAGTCGTTGTATTTTGATAGTTATATACAGACACGTTATCTCCAACATTAAAAGAACCAGCTCCTGCGAAGGCACGAGAGTAACTAATAGGCCGAATTGCAAATACATCTCCGATATGAAAAATTCCGCTTGATCCAATATTGACAATGCGAATCTGTCCAACCATTGCTGGCATAGCAAACACCTTTCATCAATAAAATTTTTAGTTTGTTATTATGTATGACTCAAAAAGTATATATATGTTTCAGAAAACGGCAGTCTTTCTTTTCTTTCTACTTAGGAAAATAAAAGACATACATCTTAATGAGTATGTCTATTTATCGTATGAATGGCGGGAGTGTTTGTTTGTATAAGAGAAATAATATTTAAGAGCCTGTCCAATTCTTGACTACAATTTACTGTTTTTTGAGAGGTAATTCCATAACGTTCAGCAAAATAGATCAGTTTTTTCCGCTTTTTTTCAATTACTTGCTCAAACATACAATCGGCTCCACTCTATATAGATTTTTAGATATATATGTAGTACATATTATACAAAATTTCCATAAAAAAGAAATGACTTCGATAAAAAAAGTAAAAATTCTACATTTTATTCAAAAAAGAAAGTAAGAACCAATTGTAAAATAAAGAATATTGTAAAAAATAAGGGAGGATAGAAGGGTTTTTTCTAAGGAATGCGAATACAATTATAGTGTATGAGTTTTAGGATGGAGAGTGGAAATCTTGCGTTTTGTGACGGTGAAGAAAGATGAGAAAGTGTTTATTGGTGTTGTAGACGAAGAGGAAAAGAAAGTACTGCATTTAAGAGAAGCACAAAAACAAAAGGGTGAAAAGGTTACGCTTCCAATTACCATGTTAGAATATATTGAAAGAGGAAGCGAATGTATGGAAAAGGTGCGTGAAATTGTAAATTGGGCAAACGAAAATAAACTAGCAGCTTACTATTCCTTACAAGAAGTGAAACTATTAGCTCCTATACCGAGACCGCGGAAAAATATTCTTTGCGTTGGGAAAAATTATCGTGAACATGCGATCGAAATGGGAGGAGAGGAATCTATCCCAAACAATATAATGATTTTTACGAAGGCACCTACGACTGTAATAGGGAATGGTGAAAAAATTAATAGCCATTCGCACGCGACAAGCGAGTTGGATTATGAAGGAGAACTCGCAATTGTCATTGGAAAGCGAGGCAAACAAATTCCAAAAGATAAAGCAATGGAATATATATTTGGTTATACGATTGTCAATGATATAACAGCGCGGGATATTCAAAGAAAGCATAAACAATTTTTCTTAGGGAAAAGTTTTGATACATTTTGTCCGATGGGACCGTATTTAGTGCATAAATCAGGGATTCAGTCTCCCAGTCAATTACACATTGAAACAAAGGTAAACGGGGAAGTTAGACAAACTTCTAATACGGAAAATATGATATTTCCGATAGAAGAAATTGTTTCCACTGTGAGTAAAGGAATGACGCTTGAGCCTGGAGATATTATTGCAACCGGGACACCCGCGGGCGTTGGAAAAGGCTTTAATCCGCCAAAATTTTTGCGTCCTGGTGATGAAGTGATCGTAACAGTTGAGGGCATTGGAACATTAAAAAATATCGTAAAATAAAAGACTACCTTTTTGAAAAGAGGTAGTCTTTCTTTCAATCTTTTAGTTCAAATTGTAAGAGAGGCTGTCCGGAAAAAGAGGATAGCCTAATTTATATTAAGATAATACAGCTTTAATTTTTTGGAATGCCCACTCTAAATCGTCTTCAGAAATAACAAGAGGTGGCGCGATGCGAATGACATTCTCATGAGTTTCTTTACATAGTAAGCCTTCTTCTTTTAATTTCTCGCAATATGGACGAGCAGGCTCATTTAATTCGATTCCGATAAACAATCCTTTACCACGAACTTCTTTAATCATAGGATTTTTAATTTCTTTTAGTTGGCCGATTAATTTTTCTCCTAGTTGAAGAGAGCGCTCTGTTAATCTTTCATCTTGTAATACATCAAGAGCAGCGATCGAAACGGCACATGCAAGTGGGTTACCACCGAATGTAGAACCGTGAGAACCTGGTTCAAATACGCCTAGAATATCGCGATTTGCTGCAACGCAAGAAATTGGGAATACGCCGCCGCCTAGTGCTTTACCAAGGATGTACATATCAGGAATGACCTCGTCCCAATCGCATGCAAATAGCTTACCAGTACGGCCTAGTCCTGTTTGAATTTCATCTGCAACAAATAGGACATTCTCTTTCTTACATACATCATATGCTTCTTTTAAGAATCCAGCTGGTGGAATGTTGATGCCAGCTTCACCTTGAATTGGTTCTAAAATAAATGCTGCTGTATTTGGTGTAATAGCCGCTTTTAATGCTTCTAAATCGCCGTAAGGGATTACGATAATACCAGGAAGCATTGGGCCAAATCCGCGTTTATATTCATCGTTAGACGACATAGAAACGGCACCCATTGTACGTCCATGGAAATTATCTTCACAAACGATAATTTCAGCTCTATTTTCTTCTACTTTTTTCACATCATATGCCCAGCGGCGTGCTGTTTTGATTGCGGTTTCAACAGCTTCCGCGCCTGTATTCATTGGAAGAATCATATCTTTATGAGTGAGTTGCGCTACTTTTTCATACCAAGGGCCTAACTGGTCGCTATGGAAAGCACGTGAAGTAAGCGTAACACGATTTGCTTGCTCAATTAAAGCGTTGATAATCTTTGGATGACGATGTCCTTGGTTTACCGCAGAATATGCACTAAGTAGGTCCATATAGCGATTTCCTTCAGGATCTTCTACCCAGACACCTTCTGCTTTTGCGATTACGATTGGAAGTGGGTGGTAGTTGTTAGCTCCGTATGTGTCTGTAAGTTCAATAATATCCTTTGTTTGAATCATGATTGTTCCCCCTTTTGTTATTACAAGAAGTTTGTAAATACTCTAAATATTATATCATTTAAATGTAAAAAAGCGAAACATTTCCTAAAAAAGAAATAGACATGTTATCATATAAGGTGAATAAGTGTGAAAAAGAGGAGGTTGGGGAGTGTGACAACACATTTGCATATTACAGCATGGGTATTAGGGCTTCTTTTATTCTTTGTGGCGTATTCTATGTATACGGCAGGAAGAAAAGGAAAAGGTGTACATATGGTACTGCGTCTTATGTATATTATTATTATTGTAACGGGCTTCCTGTTGTATCAAAGCATTATGAAAACAGCTACAGGAAACATGCACATGTGGTATGGCATCAAAATGCTAGTAGGCATTTGGGTTATTGCTGCAATGGAAATGATTCTTGTGAAAACAAGTAAACAAAAACAAGCAGGAGCGTTTTGGGTTCAATTTATTATTGCGCTTGTTGTTGTACTATACATTGGATTACGATTGCCAATGGGATTTGCGCCATTTGCGTAAAATAAAACCATCTTATTTTTCCGTACGGAAGTATAAGATGGTTTTTTATTATATCTCGTTTATTGTGCATCTATATGCAATACTTCTCCATTTGCCTTTGTAAATTGAAACAGATCTTTAGCACATGAGGAACAGCGGACATAATGATGATGAAGAGCACATATCATGTCTTCGTTATCAAATAAAAGAATATTGACGCCTTCACACGGTTGTTCTTTCGGCTGCAAGGATAAGAAGTTATGACAATACATACAATCGTATAAAGAATAATGAAGTGTTTGCAAAGTATCGGTTAATAGAGAGAATGCATTGTCAGATAGTTCCTCTATCCATTCGTTGTAACTGAAAAGCAATTTTTTTCGAATTCGTATCAGTTCACCATTTTGCAAAGGGTGATGTTCATCGGCAATTTGCAATATATTTTTTTCGTAAAAGCGAGCCGGTAACCAATTGTTGTTATATAAAACTTCAAATCCATCTTCAATGATATCTTCTAATAAAAAAGCTTCATCATTCTCATCATCAAAAAAAATCCATTCATCGTTTATATATTCTACGTTCCCAATTGTATGAGCGCGCGGTTGATTATACAAAATATGTTTACGTTGTTTCATTTGTTATATCTCCTTTTATAAAACTTGTTATTTCTGTTATGGACAGTTCACGAACGCTTTATAAGTATGGAACACCTAAATTGTATTGGGCATAGAATAAACACACGCTTTAAGTAAGAAATGCTTTATCATGAGAACCGATCAGGCTTTTTGGTTCTATTCGGCTTTTGAACGGAGTAAAGTTATACGGATATAGGACAGGAAGGATGATTTGTATGTGCGGGATTACGGGATGGATTGACTATAAGCGGTCGTTAGAAGGAGAAAAAGAGACCGTTATGAAAATGACAGAAACGCTTGCAAAACGCGGGCCAGATGATACGAATATTTGGGTGAACAAACATGTTGCTTTTGGGCATAAACGATTAATTGTAGTAGATCCAGAAGGCGGAAAACAGCCGATGACTTGTCGAAAGGAAGAAGCAAACTATACAATTTGTTACAATGGCGAGCTATATAATACAGAAGATATTCGAAAAGAGTTATTCCGAAGAGGTTACACATTTACAGGACATTCCGATACCGAGGTGCTATTAGCCTCTTATATAGAGTGGAAAGAAGAGTGTGTCAATCATTTAAACGGTATATATGCTTTTGCAGTATGGGATGAGAAAAAAGAGCATATTTTTATTGCAAGGGATCGTTTAGGGGTAAAACCGCTATTTTATAAATATGATAGCGGAAGATTACTGTTCGGTTCAGAACTGAAAGTCATATTAGCACATCCTGATGTCAAGACGGAAGTAACGACAGAAGGTTTGGCAGAAATATTTGGGCTGGGCCCGTCCAGAACCCCCGGACATGGTGTATACGCTAGTATTCAAGAATTGCGGCCAGGTCACGCACTTACATTTTCAAAAGATGGTTTATGTGTATGGAGATACTGGAATGTAGAAAGTAAGAGGCATGAAGATTCATTTGAAGAAACGGTCGAGAAAACAAGGTTTTTATTACAAGATGCAATTACGAGACAATTGGTTTCAGATGTACCGCTATGCACATTTTTGTCGGGCGGAGTCGACTCAAGTGCAATAACGGCAATTGCGGCAAAAGAATATGAGCAATCTGGAAAAGGACCGTTACACACATATTCTATCGATTATGAAGATAACGAAAAATATTTTAAAGCAAACGCCTTTCAGCCAAATTCAGATGCACCATTCATTGAGTTAATGACGGAAACGTTCCGTACGATCCATCATCGCTGCGTCATTTCCAATGAAAGGTTAGTAGAATATTTAACAGAGGCTGTACTTGTTCGTGATGTACCAGGTATGGCAGATATTGATTCCTCTTTATTATGGTTTTGCCGAGAAATAAAACAAAAGTTTGTCGTGGGTTTATCGGGGGAATGTGCAGATGAGATATTTGGCGGTTATCCATGGTTTTATAGGGAAGATGATTTACAATCTAGCGCATTTCCTTGGATGAGATCAACGAAGGTGCGAGAGCAACTTTTAAAGGAAGAATGGCGCCGGAAATTAAAGTTGCAAGAGTATGTGCAGCAGCGTTATGAGGAGTCAGTACAAGAAGTACCCGTTTTAGAAGGTGAAAGCACAGTAGAAGCGAAACGACGACAATTATTCTATTTCAATATGATTTGGTTTATGACAACATTATTAGACAGGAAAGATCGCATGAGTATGGGAGCGAGCTTAGAAGTGCGCGTGCCATTTGCAGATCATCGCCTTGTCGAATATGCATGGAATATTCCTTGGGAAATGAAAATGTATAAAAAACGCGAAAAAGGTCTACTACGAAAAGCGTTAGAAGGTATATTGCCCCATGATATTTTATATAGAAAGAAAAGCCCATATCCAAAGACGCATAATCCCCATTATACGAAAGTGGTAACAGGGTGGTTACAAGAGTTATTAGAAGATAAGGGATCGATTTTACATGAACTATTTGATAGAAAACAACTACAAGGATTAATTGAGTCAGGGGGGAGCGCGTTTCAAACGCCATGGTTTGGGCAATTAATGACTAGACCACAACTTTTGGCACATTTAGCACAGATTCATGTTTGGTTTAAAGAATACGGAGTAAATATTAAGGAATAGTAAAAAATGGCTCACGCGTGTTGTGAGCCGTTTTTTTTAATCCCGGTATTTTAGGGCAGTAAGACTCCCGCGCCTCAAGATTCAGAGAGAAGCAAGGAAGATAGGTGAGGACTCATAATCAGTGGGAGATGAAGAAAACCCCACTGATTCAAGTTTCACTTTATTTTCATGTTGAGCATTAGATAAAATGTCAAATAAAATTCATAATCATATTATAAAAAATATTTATTTAGAATTATTCTTTTGACATATTTATTATTGATTGATACACTTAGAAACGGATGTTCTTGAAAAAGATTCTCATTTATGAAATTGGGGTGTAAACAGATGATGAAAAAGAAAATAGGTTTACTTGTAATGGCATATGGAACACCGGAATCATTGGAGGATGTAGAAGCGTATTACACGCATATTCGGCACGGGCGTAAACCATCTGCGGAAGCGCTTGAAGATTTAATTATGCGCTATAAAGCAATTGGTGGTATTTCACCGCTTGCAAAAATTACAAACGAACAAGCTCGGCAGTTAACTGCTTCATTGAATGAAAAATTTACAGATTATGAATTTGTTTGTTACTTAGGATTGAAGCACGTTGCTCCTTTTATTGAAGATGCAGTAGCAGATATGAAGCGTGAGGGGATCGAAAAGGCAATTAGTATCGTATTAGCACCCCATTATTCAACATTTAGCATTCAAGCATATAATGACCGTGCAATTCGCGCTTCAAGAGAAATAGACGGTCCTGTCATTGAACCGATTGAACAGTGGTATGACGAGCCGAAGTTTATTGCATATTGGGCAAAGCAAATAAAAGAAACATTTACGAAAATTGAACATAAAGAAAAAGCGGTTGTCATTTTTTCAGCGCATAGTTTACCAGAAAAAATTATTGCTGCTGGTGACCCTTACGTAGAACAGCTCCAGCATACTGCCGATTTAATTGCAGCGGAAGCTGGTATTCCGCATTATACAATTGGCTGGCAAAGTGCGGGGGATACAGGGGAGCCGTGGATTGGACCAGATGTGCAAGATTTAACGAGAGATTTGTATAAACAGCATGGTTATGAATCTTTTATATATTGTCCAGTAGGGTTTGTGGCAGAGCATTTAGAGGTTCTATATGACAATGATTATGAATGTAAAGTTGTGACGGATGAATTACGTGTTGCATACTTTAGACCAGCTATGCCAAACACGCAAGATGTATTTATTGATTGCTTAACTGAAATTGTTTCCAAAAAGGTAAACAAAATGATTGACAAAGAATTAATTTTGAACAATAATTAAATTATAATCATTTTAAATAAATAATTGTTCTTAAAAAGAAAGAGGAGGCTCTCTTGATGAATTCAAATAATCGCTTAACAACAAACCAAGGTGCTCCAGTTGGAGATAACCAAAATTCTCGTACAGCAGGTCGTCGTGGTCCGGTCGTATTAGAGGACTATCATTTAATAGAAAAACTTGCTCATTTTGATCGTGAACGTATTCCAGAGCGTGTTGTTCATGCGCGTGGTGCAGGTGCTCACGGTGTATTCGTAACGAAGCATAGTATGAAAGAATATACAAAAGCAGCATTTTTACAAAAAGAAGGAACAGAAACGCCTGTATTCGTTCGTTTCTCAACAGTTATTCACGGCCAAGGTTCTCCAGAAACAGCACGTGATCCACGCGGTTTCGCTGTTAAATTTTACACAGAAGAAGGAAACTATGATCTCGTAGGGAACCATATACCTGTTTTCTTCATTCGTGATGCGATTAAATTCCCTGATATGATTCATGCTTTAAAACCAGCACCTGATACAAATATTCAATCACCAGATCGCTACTGGGACTTTATGACATTATCTCCAGAGTCCACTCATATGATGACATGGGTATTCTCTGATTACGGAACACCTGCAAACTATCGTCAAATGGAAGGTTTCGGGGTGCATGCATTTAAATGGATTAATGCAGAGGGTAAAATTGTATATATTAAATATCATTGGAAACCACAGCAAGGTGTGCGTAACTTAAATGCGAAGGAAGCTGTAGAAGTACAAGGAAAAGATTTCAACCATGCAACTCGTGATTTATTTGATGCGATTGAAAGTGGAAATTATCCAAAATGGGATCTTTACGTACAAGTGATGCAAATAGATGAGATGGATTCTTTAAGCTTTGATCCATTAGATACAACAAAAGTATGGCCGGAAGATCGTTTCCCTCTAATCGAAGTAGGAACAATGACATTAAATCGCAATCCACAAAACTTCTTTGCTGAAGTAGAGCAAGCGGCGTTCTCTCCAAGTGCAACCGTGCCTGGTATTGAGCCTTCTGAAGATAAAATGTTACAAGGACGATTATTCTCTTATCCGGATACACAACGTTATCGCCTTGGTGCGAACTACTTACAAATTCCAATCAATTGCCCATATGCAGCAGTTCGTAACCAACAGCGTGATGGTGCAATGCAAGTGAATCAAAATCCATCAACGATTAACTATGAACCAAGTCGTCATGCGGAAAATCCAGTTGAAGATCCTCATTACCGTGATTCAACTATGAAACTTGAAGGTTATGTATCTCGTGAAAAAATTGAAAAACCAAACGACTTCGAGCAAGCTGGCGAACGTTACCGTTCATTTACAAAAGAAGAACAAGATAACTTAATCGCAAACTTAGCAAATGATTTAAAAGATGTACATGAACAAACAAAATTACTTGCAATTTGTAACTTCTTCCGTGCCGATCGTGAATATGGAATGCGTTTGGCAAAAGCTTTAAATGTTGATATCTCAGCATATGTAGGAAATCTTACAAAATAAGTAGTTTACATTCTCTTTTATTCTCCAATATAAAGTAGTGGTTAAACTTAGAAAAAAGACGACTGAGGGATAAGGGCCCCAGTCGTCTTTTTGTTACTTCTTGCGTTTCTTATGGCAATGACATTTGTAGTAATAGTAGTCATGGTGCTTATCATAGTAGAGATGATCGTGCTTATCTTCATATTTGTCATAGTATTTATCATGTTTGTCGTAGTATCTATCTTCGCATTTGTCCTCATAATGATCTTCGTATTTATCGTAGTATTTTTTATAACATTTACATTCCAAGTCGTAATGATGATCACATTTGTCGTCGCGTTTCTTATAATAGTATCCCATATTTCTATCCCTCCTTTTCATTTGTTACTATCACTTTATGAAATAAAAGAGAAAAAGTAAGTGTGCTTGTCCATTGTGAGCAAAAAATCCGCAGTTTCTGTATATGGTAAAAATAAAAAATGTATCGTGTAAGAGGAATTGGACAAGATGTGATATGCGTTTTTGAAAGAAAATTGATATACTATTCTTACAATTAAGAAAAAGTTGGGGGATTTATGTGAAAAGAATATGGAGAGGTACATGCACTTTTATCTGTATAACGATCTGTCTCATCATGCCTATACAACAAAGTTCGGCGAAAGAAAAAAGAGAATGGAAAGATGAAGTAGTATATTCCATTATGATTGACCGCTTTAATAATGGAGATGCAAAAAACGATATCGATCTGAATACGGAGAATTTAGAGGAGTATCAAGGCGGGGACATATCGGGAATTATAAAGAGGCTTGATTACATAAAAGATATGGGGTTTACTGCGATTATGCTTTCACCTCTTTTTGAAAGTAAAAAATATGATGGAACAGGTGGGGGGAATCAGCAACAGGTAAATGAACATTTTGGTTCATTGCAAGATGTAAGGCAACTTGTTAAGGAAGCTCATAAAAAGGATATGAAAGTGATATTTCAATTTATCGCTAGAGAAGAAAATCCGCGACAAATGGTAGATGTAGTCAAGTGGTGGATACAAGAAGTAAATATAGATGGAAGTTATTTTATACATAGTGAAAAGTTGTCCAATGATTCGCTACATGACATGAAGAAACAACTAAAAGATATAAAAAAAGATTTTGTTGTTTTAACAGATGAAAAGGAAAGTGTACATAGCGATTACTATAAAGCAATAACGAATGCATTTTCAAAAACGGATCGCTCCATTCAACCATTATATCGTGTAAGTTTAATAGGGGCGGATCAAGTTATGAATACATATATTGATCATCAAAATACGAAAAGATTTGTGCGTCTTGTAAAAGAAAATGGCTATTATCCGCCGGCTCGTTTAAAGTTAGCACTTGCTTATTTATATACATCTCCAGGGCTACCAATTGTCTATTATGGTACTGAAATTGCGCTAGATGGCGGAAGCGTTCCGGATAATCGCCGGTTAATGGATTTTAAAACGGATGAAAAGTTTTTGCGATATATAACAAAACTAGGAGAATTAAGGAAAGAACTGCCGTCTTTACGCCGCGGCACCTTTGAACTATTACATGATGAAGAAGGAATGAGTGTACTAAAAAGAACATATAAAAATGAAGTTACTATTATTGCTTTAAATAATACGAAAGTAACAAAAAAAGTTGCGTTGCCGGCAAATATAGTAGGAGAAAAACAACAATTAAGAGGGCTGTTAGAAGATGAAATCATCAGAGAAGAAGGTGGGAAGTATTATCTTGTATTGAAGCGAGAAGAAGCAAATATATATAAAGCTGGTGAACAAACAAGTATCAATTGGGTATTTGTATCTATGATTGTGCTTATAAATCTTATATTTATCGCGTTTTTAATTGCAGTCAAAAAGCGCAGGAAACAGGTATGAATAAGAAAACATCCTCCGCACGCGGAGGATGTTTTCTTATTAACGATAGTTAATGAATTGTACATCAATTGGTAAATCAGCGCTGCGAATTGCTGCGATTACTGCTTGTAAGTCATCGCGGCTTTTACCAGTGACACGTACTTGATCATCTTGTACTTGTGTTTTTACTTTTAATTTTAAATCTTTAATAATGCTGTTAATTTTTTTCGCATTATCTTTATCGATACCTTGTTGTAAAGTTGCACGTTGACGTACTGTGTTGCCAGCAGCACTTTCTACTTTTCCGTAGTTTAAGTTTTTAATGGGTACGTTACGTTTAATAAGTTTTGAAATAAGAACGTCTTTTACTTGTTCTAATTTAAATTCGTCATCAGAAATTAAAACAAGTTCTTCTTTTTCTAATTTAATGTCACTTTTACTTCCTTTAAAGTCATATCGATTTTGAATTTCTTTTAACGCGATGTTAATAGCATTTGTTACTTCAGGTAATTCTATTTTTGAAACGATATCAAAAGAACTTTCTTTTGCCATAGGGAGCACCTCCAAATTAAATTCCATCTCTTATTATAGTTAATTTTGGGCAGTTGGACAAATAAAGGAAAAATCGTGTTATAATGTACTTTTGTTTGGAATGATAAAAATATCACTTTATATATAGAAGGGAATTAAAAAGTATGTATTTTAAACCAGGATCGATCGAACAGGTAACGGTTTTACGTCAAACGGAAATCGGATATATGGTCGGGCACGAAGAAGAAGAAGTGTTCCTACATAAAAATGAAGTTGCAGGGGAAATTGAAGAAGGTGATACAATTGAGGTGTTTTTCTATCTTGATCACCAAGAGCGCATTGCTGCAACAATGAAAACACCACTTATTACAACAAATGATTGGAATTGGGTAAAAGTTGTTGAAGTGAAAGAGCGCTTAGGAGTATTCGTTGATATTGGCATTTCGAAAGATATTTTAATACCAGCGGATGAGTTTCCTATTTATACACCAGTTTGGCCTGAAGAAGGAGACGAATTATACTGCACGCTAAAATTAACGAATCGTGGCCGTCTAATTGCTTTACCAGCAAGAGATGCAGACATGCAAGAAATTGTAGTGGAAGCAACTCCATCTATGCGTAATAAAAATGTAAATGGACGTGTATATCGCTCACTTCAAGTTGGATCATTTGTATTAACAGATGAACATTTCCGTGCTTTTTTACATCATACAGAACGAAAAGAGCAAGTTCGGATTGGACAGCGTGTAACAGGTCGTATTATTGACGTGAAAGAGGATGGTACAATTAATATTTCACTTCTGCCTCGTAAAGAAGAAGGAATGGAAGATGATGCAGCGGTCATTTATGAATATATGGAAAACCGCGGAGGCGCAATGCCATTTTGGGATAAGAGTTATCCAGAAGACATTAAAGAACGATTCAATATGAGTAAAGCAGCGTTTAAACGTGCACTTGGTAAATTAATGAAAGAAGGAAAAGTGTATCAAGAAGAGGGCTGGACATACTTTAAAAAATAAGAAAACGAACAAGCATTTTGCTTGTTCGTTTTTGAAAGAAAGCCTTGTCATGATTTGTCGACAGGTCGATATTCCTTGTCGAATCGCCGATATTTTTCATTTTGCGCCGATATATCGTGTTCAATCGCCGATAAAAGTGTGACTTGCGCCGATATAATTTCATATACCGAGACGAACCCTCTGCCATATTTATTGTTGCTGCTCTACTAAACTGGAGAATGTATCTTTTAAATCGCTATCTTTTACGTTAATATCAGCTTTTTTGAATTCGTTTAATAATATTTTTTGACTAGTAGCTTGATCTGCTATTCGTTCTTTTTCGAGATTTTTACGAATGGAATCTTTTACTTCATCGTATGGTTTTAACTCTTTTTTGTCAGTTAATTTAATAATGTGATACCCATGTGATGATTTGATCGGTTTACTAATTTCTCCAACCTTTAATTTATAAGCTGCTTCTTCAAATTCAGGTACCATTTTCCCTGGACCGAAGTAACCAAGGTCGCCGCCTTTCTCTTTGGAACCGGGATCTTCCGATTCTTGTTTTGCTAATTCTTCAAAAGAAGCGCCTTCATCAAGTTTTTTCTTAATCTCATTTGCTTTTGCTTCATTGTTCACTAAAATGTGGCTTGTTTTAATTTCAGGTTTATAATTCGCTTTTACATCTTTTTCGGTGATGCTCTCTTTAATCGCTTGTTCCATTGCTAATTTAAAGCGAATTTGATTTTTAAAGTCGTCTTCATCTTTTAACCGATTGCTTTCTAATACTGCTTTAAATTGATCACCGAACTGCTCTTTTGCCTTTTTGAATTCTTTATTGACCGCTTCATTAGATACTTTATATTTTTTTATCATGATATCTTGCGCCATCATTTCGTATAGTACATCTTTTCCGTAGCGATTTTTTAATTGCTTCTCAAAATCACCTTTTGTAATAGTTGAAACTTTCGATGTCGCAATTGCATCTGAACCGCCTTGTGCACCACAAGCGGATAATGTGAATGTTCCGATCGCTAAAGTTGCGATGAGTAATGTTTTTCTCTTCATATTAGCACCTCATCAGAAAATGTTATTGTTATTGTAAAATAGAGAAGTGAAAACGAAGTGAATTTGAGATGTTTTTTAGCAGAACGTAAAAGTACATCAACCATTTAGTTGATGTACGAAGAATATTACAGGTGATCAGTTTTTTTTGAGTATGCGCGTTTTCCTTGCTGAATATTTTTTTGCTCTTGTTCATTTTTCAGAGCACGTTTTGCATTATTATCACGTGCTTTTTTATCGTTATCACTTGTATGTGGCATATGTATCAGCTCCATTTCTAAACAGTTATATGTTTATCATTTCCGTTTT
This sequence comes from Bacillus cereus group sp. BfR-BA-01492, assembly GCF_022662815.1. Classification (NCBI taxonomy): domain Bacteria; kingdom Bacillati; phylum Bacillota; class Bacilli; order Caryophanales; family Bacillaceae; genus Bacillus; species Bacillus cereus group sp. BfR-BA-01492. Next base: position 1,041 of record NZ_JAKUEH010000015.1, on the reverse strand, counting down.
CGTAAAGACTATGTATACTGATAGTGAGGAACCTATGACTGAGGTGAATGACATATGGATTTGAAACTCAATTATGTAGAATTGATAAAAAAATTAATTATTGTAATCATTGCAGGTTTATTAAATGCCATTGGAATGAATTTATTTTTAACACCGGCAAAGGTATATGCGAGTGGTTTTGCAGGTCTGTCTCAATTACTTTCTCAAATATTAAACGATTTTGCATCGATACATGTATCGACAGGTGTGCTTTTCGCACTATTTAATATTCCAGTTGTTATATTAGCTTGGAAAAAGGTTGGAAAAGCATTTACTTTATTTAGTTTCTTATGTGTTGTCTTTATGACGTTATTTTTAGAAATTATTCCAGTGCGAGCTGTTTCGCATGATATTATTTTAAATGCAATTTTTGGTGGGCTCATTTCAGCGATTGGAGTAGGAATTGCATTAAAGTGGGGGGCATCTACAGGTGGCTTAGATATTATTGCCATGATTATATCGAAGGTAAAAGATAAGCCTGTCGGAACATACTTCTTTTTCTTTAATGCGATTATTATTTTGGCAGCTGGATATGTATATGGCTGGGAAAAAGCACTTTATACGTTAGTCACTTTATATGTATCATCGCGTATTATTGATGCGATTCATACACGCCATGTGAAAATTACAGCCTTTATCGTGACGAAAAATGGTACGGATATACGAAAAGCAATTCAAGCACGTTTAGTGCGAGGAATTACGACCGTACCGGCGACAGGGGCATATACAAATGAAAATAAAGAAATGTTAATGATTGTAATTACACGTTATGAGTTATACGAGTTAGAAAGAATTATTAAACAAGTCGATCCAGGGGCATTTACAAATATTGTGCAAACAGTTGGGGTATTTGGCTTATTTAGAAAAGATTAAAGAGGACCATTTCGGTCCCATAGCCATCAAGTTAACAAAAATACTCCAGATGCTGAAAGCATCTGGAGTATTTTTGTTAGATATAGAATACAAGTTTCTATATTTGGACATACTCAAATAAGACTTCAA